>JBDSAN010000153.1:0-6931 GCA_039922115.1 Jatrophihabitantaceae bacterium | reverse complement strand
TCCGGTCACCGTAGTGGCGCCCAAGCCGACCCCGGCCAGCGAGGCCGCCGAGCAGCTCGGGCTGCCGGTGATCAGCAGCCTGGACCAGGCTGCGATGACCGGGCTGACCGAATGGATCGCGGCCCAGTCGCGCTGCGCGGTGCTGGTCGACGACGCCGAGCTGGTGCACGGCTCGGACCTGGACAGTGCGCTGATCGAGCTGACCCGGCAACGTCAAGCGGGCAGCTTCGCATTGATCGTGGCCGCCGGCATCGACGACCTGAACACCCTGTTGCGCGGCGTCGCGGTCGAGGCAAAGCGGCAGAAGCAGGGCGTGCTGCTGTCACCGTCCAGCTCGCTGGATGGCAACCCGCTCGGTGCCGGCGTGCCGCGCGAACTGCTCGGACGGGCCGGCGCCGGCCGGGCGCTGCTGCTGGTGGCCGAGGAGTACCTGCCGGTGCAGCTGCCGGTGCCCGACACCAAGGCCACCGGATGAGCCGGCACCGCGAACCGGACCAGCTCGCCGGGGCCAGCCATTACCAGCAACTCGAGTTCGAGGCCTGGTTGCTGGGCACCGCCGTCCCCGAGACGCTCGGCGCTGAGCTGCTGGCCCGGTCCGATGCCGCCACCGTCTACCGGGTGGTCGGGCCGGACATGAGCTCGCTGGTTGTGAAGATTCTCAGCCCGGAACGGTTGGCCGGCCTGCGTGCCACCTTCGACCGGGTCGGCGCGCATACCGCGCTGGTGCCGATGCGGGCCAGCGGCATCGAGCAGCCGCACGGCTATGCGGTGTTTCCGTTCTACGCCCAGACCCTCGCCGACCGGATCGAAGCCGGCGCGATCGCGACCGCCGACCTCGGCCAGCTGCTGTCACCGGTTGCCGACGCGCTGGCGCTGCTGCACCGTGCCGGCATCGTGCACGCCGACGTCAAGCCGTCCAACATCATGCTCACCGCGGCCGGCAACGCGGTGCTCGCCGACCTGGACGAAGCCGGCGAGCTCGGCTCCATCCCGCGCCGGGTGACCGTCGGTTTCTGCCCGCCGGAACAGCTCACCGGCCAGCCGCTGGCAGTCGCGAACGACAGCTTCGCCTTCGCCAGCACCGTGCTCACCGCGCTCACCGGCAGCACCGCGTGGATGGCCGATCCAGCCGGCTGGCTGGCCTCGCCGGCTGCCGGCGAGCTAGCCGTCCCGGTGGCCGACGCGCTGCGCTCAGCGCTGTCGGTGGACCCGTCCGCGCGGCAGGCCCACCCCCGGCAGCTGGCTGCCGCGCTGCTGGCCGAACACCCAGCCGGGCACCCGACCGGACGAGCGGTTCAGCACCTTGTCGAAAAGCCGGACCAGCCCGGAACGCTCAGCCAGGCCACCGCCGCGATGCCGGTCCAGCAGTCGCGCCAGGTACTGGCACCGGTCCTGGCCGGTGCACCGCCAACTGATCCAGCAGCTGGCAGTCCCGTGGCAACCGCCAGCAAGGCCGCCGACCCGCCGCCGCTGACCGAGCTGGTCGCGGCCGCTCAGCAGGTATGGGGCTTCGGTGACCTTCGGGCGGTGACCGTCGATCGGCTGATCCTGCAGCTGCAGCCGCCGCCGGCCGAGCCGGAGGAGGTAGCCGCCGACCGTCCGATCTGGCGTCATCCGGCGATGATCGTGTCGATGGCACTGGCCGCGGTGCTGATCCTGATCGGGATCGGACTGACCATTTTCAGCTGACCGGTCACTGCTCGGACACCCGGCCGAGGCGTGCGCGCGATCGGTAGCTGTGAAGGTATTTGTGCAGCGAACGGCTCAGTCCAAACGCACCCCTGCCGATCAGACATAGGTGACCTTAAGCGCGATGCGTCTGCAGCATTCCCGCCGAGCCACAGACCATCCCGGCGTCGGGGGCCGGGTACGTGCCTGGGCCGGCCGCCTTGGCGAGGAGTGGGCACCGGTATCCGGTGGCCAGCTGATGTGGTGGGCCACCGGCCTGGTGGTGGTGCTCACGCTGCCGTTCGTCGACCAGCCACAATGGCGCCCGGCCGCCGCGCTCACCGTGTTCGTCACCATCACCTCGGGTGCGATCTTTCTGATCGTCCCGTGGAACCGGCTGCCGGCCCGCTGCACGCTGCTCTTCCCGCTCAGCGCCTGGGCCGCGCTGACCGTGCTGGGTGCCGGCACGCACGGCATCGCCGCGTCCTACAGCGGGCTGTACGTGCTCTGGTTCGCCTACATCGGACTGACCCAACCGGCCGGCAGCAGCCTGTGGCTCGGCCCGGTGGCCTGCCTGAGCTACCTGCTCGCGCTCGGCCGGATCACCGAACCGATCATGGCCCGGCTGATGATCGCGATATCGGTCTGGCTGCTGCTGTCCGAACTGCTCGCCGCGCTGGTCAGCCGACAACGCCAGATGACCGACGAGCTGCGCCGGATGGCGCACGTGGACATGCTCACCGGGCTGGCCAACCGGCGCGACCTCGACCTGCGGATCGCGGCCAGCCGAGCCGGCGACACCCTGGTCATCTGCGACCTCGACCACTTCAAGCTGCTCAACGACAGCCAGGGACACGCGGCCGGTGACCGGGTGCTGGCCGAATTCGGCCTGGTAGTGCGGGCCTGCCTGCGCGAGAAGGACTACGCGGCGCGCTACGGCGGCGAGGAGTTCGCGCTGCTGCTACCCACCACCAGCCAGGCCCAGGCCGCGCTGATCCTGGCCCGGCTGCGCCGGTCCTGGGCGATGCTGCAGCCCGAGGTCACCTTCTCCTCCGGCGTGGCGACCTTCCGGCATCAGGATTCGATTCACGAGACGCTGGCCGTGGCCGACGCCGCCCTGTACGCGGCCAAGGCTGCCGGGCGAAACTGCGATCACACCGGGGACGGCCCGATGGTGAGCAAGCCGGCCCCGTCAGCCACCCCGTGCAGCCGGCCGGCCGGCTCCGATCCGGAACGGGCTACCGCCAGCAACTGATTGTCAGTCGGTGCTGGCACCCTGAGCCGATGGCCTCCGATGAACTGCCGCTGCTGGCCGTCGCCGCCACCTCCGACGAGCTGGCCGACACCGCGTCCCGCAGCGCCAAGATCAGCCGGCTCGCACAGCTGCTCGCCAGCACCCCGACCGCCGCGCAGACCCGGATCGTGGTCAGCTGGCTGTCCGGTGAGCTGACCCAGCGACAGCTCGGCGTCGGCTGGGCTGGCGTTCGAGATCTGCCAGCGGCAGCAGCCGAATCCAGCCTGACGGTGACTGCCACCGAAGCTGCCCTGGACCGGATCGCGAGTGCCGCCGGCGCTGGCTCGCAAGCGGTTCGACGCACCGAGCTGGCTGCGCTGTTCGGTGCGGCCAGCCCGTCCGAGCAGTCCTTCCTGCGCCGGGTGATCACCGGTGAGCTGCGGCAGGGTGCGCTGGCCGGCGTGATGGTCGACGCGATCGCCAAGGCAGCCGGCCTGGGTGCCGCGCAGGTGCGGCGGGCGGCGATGCTGGCCGGTGACCTGGCCGCGGTGGCCGCCGACGCGCTGCACGGCGAGCCCGGCGCGCTGGCCGGCTACCAGTTGCAGGTCGGCCGTCCGATCAGTCCGATGCTGGCCCAGCCGGCTACCGATATTGCCCAGGCGCTGAGCACCCTGGGCGGGCATGCCGCGCTGGAATGGAAACTCGATGGGGTTCGGGTGCAGCTGCACCGAGCTGGCGATGACGTCAGGATCTACACCAGGACGTTGGACGAGGTCACCGATCGGCTACCCGAGGTCTGCGCCGCGATACGGGCGCTGCCGGTCACCGACCTGGTCGCCGACGGCGAGCTGATCGCACTCGACTCCGACGATCGGCCCCGGCCGTTCCCGGTGATCGCGTCCCGGCTGGCCAGCCGGCAGGGGATCGAGCTCGCGCTGACCACCTACCTGTTCGACCTGCTCCGGCTGGACGGCACTGACCTGCTCGACCAGCCGGCCAGCGAGCGCCGGGCAGCGCTGGACCGGATTGCCGGATCCACCGGGCCGATCCGAGCCACCCCTCGGCTGGTCACCGCCGATCCGGCGGCAGCGGCGGACTTTCTCGCCGACACCTTGCGGCGCGGGCACGAGGGGGTGCTGGCCAAGGCGTTGGACGCGCCCTACCTGGCTGGCCGGCGCGGCGCGTCCTGGCTGAAGGTCAAGCCGGTGCACACCCTCGATCTGGTGGTGCTCGCGGTCGAGTGGGGCTCGGGTCGGCGGACCGGGCTGCTGTCCAACATCCACCTCGGAGCGCGCGCCGCCGATGGCAGTTTCATCATGTTGGGAAAGACCTTCAAGGGCATGACCGATGAGATGCTGCGCTGGCAGACCGAGCGGTTCCGGGCGCTGGCCGATGGCCCAACTGACGGCTGGGTGGTCCGGCTGCGTCCCGAGCAGGTAGTCGAGATCGCCTTCGACGGGGTGCTGCGATCCTCCCGCTACCCCGGCGGCGTCGCGCTGCGGTTCGCCCGGGTACTGCGCTACCGCGACGACAAGACCGCGGCCGAAGCCGACACCATCGAAACCGTCCGAGCCTTCTACATCGAATAGCTCGCTAGTTTCGCGCACTCCGAGTAACGGCGATCCAATCGCAGGTGATTAAGTTATGAAATGCCTGTTAAACCTTGTGCGGGTAGTTAGTACCAATTATGGTCCTTGCACTCGGGTAGCCCAGGGCCGCACCACCTTGCGCCACCCGTCGCAGGTCGACATATCTGTCCGCTAGGTCTGAGGAGAACGCTGTCATGATCGCTGCTCGTTCACGCACCCGCGTGCTCATTCCCGCGCTCGGCGCGGCTGCCGCGTGCGCCGCGCTGGCGTTGCTGCCGGCCGCCGCCGCGACCACCACCGCCGCGGCCGGGATCAGCCATTCCCCGCACGCGACAGTGCGATTCGGTTCGATGCATGCTGGCGGAACCGCGCAGGCCGCGTCGCTGACCGGCAAGCGCGGCTTCAACATCAACGGCTACAACTGGTCCGGCGCCGCAGCGACCGGCAGTGGTTTCACCTCGGTCAAGTCCAGCTGGACCGAGCCGTCGGTGACCTGCAACAGCACCAACGACCTGATGGCGCCGTGGGTGGGCATTGATGGCTACGGCAGCTCCAGCGTGGAGCAGACCGGCGTCGCGACCGACTGCTCCTCCGGCCATCCCGTCTACCAGGGCTGGTACGAGATGTACCCAGCCGCACCGGTGTATTACAGCAACGCGGTCTCGGCCGGTGACCACATCAACGCCTCGGTCACCCGCAGCGGCAACACCTACACGCTGACCTTGAGCGACACCACCAAGGGTTGGACGAAGACCACCACCAAGTCCAGCAGCAACGCCAACTCCAGCGCTGAGGTGATCATCGAATCGCCGACCGGTGCGTACCCGAAGTTCGGCACGATCAACTTCACCAGCTCCACCATCAATGGTTCGAACCTGTCCACCTGGTCGCCGACCTTGATGGACGCCAGCAACAGCGGCGGCTACGAGGACCACACCTCGGCGGTCAGCGGTGGCAGCTTCTCGATCAGCTACCTGCGCGAGTAGTCAGCACGTCCCACCCTCCCCCCGGCTCCGGGGCGTGCGATGACTGGCGACCAGCCCGCACGCCCCGGAGTTGTTTTGTACTGACTCCCGCCGACGATCGCTGCTCAATCGGGCTGGCGCCTCGCGTGCCTGCGCCGGCCCTGGCCGGTCGGACGGCAAACTCGTGAGATGAGCCGGGTCGCAAGGTGGGAACGCACCACCGAGTGGCCGCTGGCCGTCAATGCCCTGGTCTTTCTCGGCGCGTTCGCCTGGCCGATCCTGGATTCCGGCCTGGATGGCTTCTGGCGCGAGGTATGCCGCTACGCCGACTACGCCGCGTGGGCGATCTTCCTGCTGGACTACCTGATCCGGCTTGCGTTGGCCGAACAGCGATTGCGCTATGCCAGCAAGCACATTCCGGATCTGTTGATGGTCGCGTTGCCGGTGTTGCGACCGCTGCGGTTGCTGCGGGTGCTACTGCTGTTGCGGGTGCTCAACCGGCGTGCCGCGCAGAGCCTGCGTGGCCGGGTCGCCATCTACGTCAGCGGCTCGGCGACCCTGGTGCTGTGTTGCGCGGCGCTGGCTGAGTTGGACGCCGAGCGGCACAGCAGCCAGGCCAATATCCGCACCATCGGCGAGTCGCTGTGGTGGGCAGCGACCACGATGTCCACGGTCGGCTACGGCGACTACCACCCGGTGACCACCGAGGGCCGGCTGGTCGCGGTCGGCCTGATGCTGGCCGGTGTCGCGCTGCTCGGCGTGGTCACCGCCTCGATCGCGGCCTGGTTGATCGAGACCGTGCGCGAGGTCGAGACCGAGAGCCAGGCCGCTACCCGAGCTGATCTGGCCCGGCTGCATACCGAAATCGCCGAGCTGCGCGCGCTGCTGACCGACCGGGCCGGATAGCGTTTCCGGCGGCCTTGCCCGCACCGGGCTCAGGGCCGAACTGCCCTCGACTTGTCCCGCCAAAAGTGTTCTGATCTGGGCATGACTTCCGAACCCGCCGCAAGTCAGGACGTCCCGATCGAGGTCGAGATCGCCCGCACCCGCGCGCTCGAACCGGATTTCATCGGACTCACCAGGGCCGAGGCGGTCAAGGTCGCCGAGCAACTCGGCATCGAGTTGCGGGTGATCGACGAGCGGACCGATGGGCTGACCGCCGACTTGCGGTCGCGGCGGATCACGGTGGATCTGCGCTCCGGCGTGGTCACCTCGGCGACGGCAGGTTGATCTCTGTGCGTGCCCCGATCGCGGCGATCACGGAACCGAGCGGCAGCCCGGTTCGTCTAGCTTTCGTGAAGCCGGGCCAGCCGAGGCGCCTGACCAGCAGGAGCATCATCGCCACCGCGATCGTGCTGTTGCTCGCTGGGGTGCTGTGCTTGTCACCGCGGCAGGCCGGCGCCGGCCACCCACACCAGCGAAGCTCGGCTGTCGCGTTCCAGCAGGCCGTTATCTCGCCGAGCGTCAACCTCTTC
>JBDSAN010000152.1:0-4577 GCA_039922115.1 Jatrophihabitantaceae bacterium | reverse complement strand
AAACAGATTTTGCTTTGGTTTAACCAGTGACAGGACGTCCCGGTAGGCGGCCTTATCGCGCGAATCGGCCGGTGAGGGAGACGTTCGTGACGGCGGCCGCCGTAATTGCCGCCAACTCCTGGCCGGCAGGCTCGTTGACGCCCAGGCGGAGCGGAGCTCGCTCGGCGTAGATGGTGAATCGGTAACGGTGCACCGCGCCTTGCGGCGGGCACAGGCCCACATAGCCTCGGACGGTATTGCTGGCCAGTCCGACAGCGGCGCCCAGCGGCAGCTGACCTGACTCGATGGTGCGGGTGGCCAGCGGGATGTTGACGACCACCCAGTCGAGCCAGGTTTGCGAGCGAACATCGAGGTCCTGAACGACGAGCGCCCAGCTGGTAGTGCCGGCCGGCGCGCCGCCATGCCAGCTCAGCGGTGGCGCCAGGTTGGAGCCGGCACAGCTGTAGTCGATCGGGATCACCCCGGCCGCGGCGAAGGCCGCACTCCGAAGCACCAGCGGCCCGGTCTCGACTGCCGCCTTCGCGCCATGATGGCTGGCACAACCGGCCGGAAGGATCAGCCCGAGCAGGCCGAGCATGCTGCCAAGCAGCAGCCGCCGCACCCGGTCAGCGGCCGGCACGGGCACCTCCGGCTGGACCAGGTCGCGCCGGGTCAGCTGCTCACCTGGGCGTGCGCGAGCTTCGAACCGTCCTTCATCACGATCGTCACGTAGTCACCGACCTTGACCACACCGCCGGCATTGCCGTAGACGATGGAATAACTACGACCGTCTGCCGAGTCGCCGTGGTGAAAGTGCATGAGCACCGAACTCGGGGTGACGCTTGCCGCGCGGCCGTCGACCCTGATGGTCGGTAGCTCGTTGGAAGTCGGATCGCCAAGGTGGATCTTGTCAGCTTTGCTGACGTCGATGACCTGATAGCGCAACTCGATGCCGCCATTGTCGGCAAGCATGATCACATCGGTGAACCTGATACCCCAGGACGCTTCGATCGCCGGGCTGGCCGGCACGGCGGCAGCCGGGTGCGCAAGCGTGACTGCCGGTGGCTGCGGTTCGGAGCGGGTCAGAATTACCCGGCCGGCCAGGATCGAGCAGGCAATCGCCAGCAGGATCAGGCAGAACCCTAGCGTGCGCCGGCGCGACGCCCGGCCGGCCGCCGGTTGCAGGCCGGCACCGGACTGGGTGCCGGCCCTCGGGCTCATCGTGGTGGTCAAGACTGCCTCCTGCTGCTGGCGGCGCGGGATTGGAGTTGGTTAGCTGGCCGATGGCGGGTCACAGGCGGCTGGTCACGATCGCGCTCCAGTTACCGGCGGCGTCCTGCACCCGGATGCTGACGTTGCCGGTCGGCAGGCCGGTCAGGGTGTAGGACTGGATGGCCGAACTGTTGGCCGGCCCTGGGAAGGTGCTTGCCGAACCGGTTGCAACGCTCACCTTGGTGCCGTTGCCTGTACCCGGGTCGGTGCCAATGAACCACTCCGCGCCGATCAGGCCACTGGCCGCGGCATTGCTGAGCGCATCGTGTGCTCGCAATACCACTGGCTGCGCGACGGTAGGCAACAGCGTGACAGCCGCCCCGTTCAGCACCGTCCTGGCCTGGTTGCCGCCCTGGGCGGACAACCCGATCAGCTTGGTGGCCGTGGTTGAGCTGTAGCTGTAGTTCCTGGTGCCGGTCGTGGTCGCGATGCTGACCGTACCGCCGCCAACCGGGAAACCGGCGGTCGATGCGACGTTCAGCGAACCGCCGCTGGCCGGCAGGCCCTGCCCACCGGTAGCTGTGGTGGCCGGCGCCGCTGCCCGTCCGAACGAGTCCACCGCGGGTGCGGTCTTGTCCAGCACCAGATCCGCGGCGCTGAACGGGCCCCAGTTACCGGCGATGTCCTTGGCGTGCACCCAGACCCGGACTAGCCCGTCTGGCATACCCTGCAGCGCGGACAGCGGCAGGAACGCGGTGACCGGCTTGGTCAGGCTGTTGTTCCACAGGCCACCATCGGGTGTCATCTCCGCACCCTGCCCGAAGACCACGCACCCGGACGGCAGGTTGGGTGCCTGGCTGGTGCACTGCACCGGGTCAGCCGGAGCGGGTGCGCCGGGTGCCTGGCTGGTGGTGGCGACGAAGGCCTCGGCTAGCCCGATGTTGGCCCAGGGCGAGCTTGCGGTGGCCTGCGCGCTGAACGAGTCGAACAGTCCCAGGTTGCCGGCAGCAGCGGTGAATCCATTGTTCGGGTTGGGAGAAATCGTGACGGCGCCAGTGGTCGGGCCCTGCTTCACCACGGTCAACTGCTGGTAGGTGGCACTGTCGGCGGTACCGTTTGCCTGGTAGTACAGCCACGGGCTCCACCGGCAGGCGCCGGCCACCGTGCAGTCGGCGCCGTTCGGACCTTCCAGGGCCCGGACCAGCACCCAGTACTTCGCGCCGTCCACCACTCCGCTCGGCAGCTTCGGAGGGGCGATGAAGCCACTTATCGCGACCATCGAGTCCACCGCGTCGGCCGGCACCGGCAGGTCGGTGACCGGCCCGTCCGCGGTCGCGCACCTGGCCTGATCGGCGCTCACCGGTGCTGTCTCGGCCGCGCCGGCCAGCACCACGCAAGCCTGTGAATCGCTGATCACCCAGCCCGGCAAGGCGGCAGTGGCAGTCGCGTCGAGCGCGACATAGCCGGCCGCAACGATGTCCAGCGCGACCGTGCTGCCGGTGCTGAATGTGTGATTGCCAGTGATTACCGAGCTATCCGGGTGAACCCCGGTGAACGAGGTCGGCGTCAGGCCGGTGTAGCGGAAGAGGCCGTACTCGATATCACCCTGGGCCGGACCGGACGCGATCGTCATACCCACCGTGAGGTCACAGGCGTCGACGATCGTGCAGGTGGCCGGGAAGCCGGCGGTGGTCTTGACGTTCAGGGTCGCGGCCGTGACCGCTTGCCCATTGGAAAGCAGGGTGATCTTGGTCGAGGCGACCGGGCCCTGGGCCGAGCGGGTGGTGCCGTTGGTGACCTTCGGGTCGATCGACAGGGTGGAGATCACCGCGTCCCGGCGAGCCATCGTGAAACCGGCGCCGATCGCCGGGCCGGGGTTACCCGCCGAGTCGATCGCCTGCAGCCAGATCGTGTGATCGCCGAAGATCCGGTCCGGTTCGGTGCCCAGCAGTTGGGTCAACTCGTTGGCCGAGATGGTGAAATCGAAGCTCGCGGTGCTGGAGCCCGGCGGTGTCGCAGCAGCGGCAGTCTGTTGCCACAATCCCCCAGCTGTCGGTACGCCGTCCAGCGCCCACTGCACCTTGGCCACTGTCGGGGTCGTGCCCGCGGCAGTCGGTTGGGCATCGAAGCTGCCGGTGACCTCGACGGTCGGCACCTGACCGTTGTCCACGTTCGGCGCCGCGGCATTGAAGGTCGGCGTGGCAGTTACCACGGTGCCGACCGGGCCGATGTCGGCGGCGGTTGCCCCGTTGATCACGTACAGGTAGCTGTACATGCCGCCCAGGCCGCCCGCCGCGCCATTGTTCAGGTGCAGGCCGGCGTCGAAGATCGGATACTGGGTTTGCTTGGTCGCGTCGGCCGGAATCGTCACGAAGGTGTCAGCGGTCTCGCCGGCATTGAGGAACTCGGTGTTCTGGACGTGGGTTCCAGGTAGCAGGTTGGCATCGCGGGCGGTCTCGGTCTGCTTGAGGTCCATCAGGTTGACGGAGTGCTCACGCAACCCGAGATCGGCATAGCGAAGCAACACGGTGTCACCCCGCGCGGCGTCCAGTCGCACGTTGTTGACCGTCGGGTCGAAGGCCAGATCGGTTGGGTCAAGGGCTGGCTTGCTGGTGTCGTAGGCGACCCCGTCGATGAAGTAATTGGTCGGGTGGTAGTCGCCGGTGTCGCCCTTGAACGGGTCGGCGCTGTAGTCGGCATCGAGTTCGTTGACAACGACCAGCTTCTCGCGGTCGAAGTAGTTGTTCGGGTCCTTGTTGGTGATGCAGTCGTTGTTGATGGCCGGGTCATAGGCACAGCGGGCCGAAACCGAGGCAGTCGGTACCGATGGACGCACGATCAGCACACCGGCCAGGCCCATCGCGACCTGGCGGGCGCCACCGGCGGTCAAGCCGGCTTCATAGATGTAGGTCCCTGGCCGGGTAAGGGTGAATGGTCCCGACGGCGGGTTCGACGGCCCGGTCGCACCGGGCGCCACCCCGGTCGGATCAGGCGCGCCCATCAGGTCCGGGACGGTGATCGAGACGTTGCCGGCCTTGGGATCGAGTTCGTTATGGACGACGAAGGCGAGCTTTTCGCCTTCGGTGGCAACCAGTTCCGGGCCGCCGAGCACTGGCGTGGCGGTGTCGGCCAGGGTGAAGCCCCAGAACGGGATGATCTTCTTGGCTGTTCCGGTGCCGGCGGTGACTGAGCCGTTGGCCTTGGCGTACAGGTCGCAGGTGCGGGTTGTGCCGGCCAGCGTGCAGGTGGCGTCCGGCCCGGCGATCGGGTTGGTGACGGTGATCTTGACCAATGCGCTGGTGGTGGTGGGTCCGCTGACCACCCAGAGCGCGGCGGTGTAGCTACCCGGCTTGTAGCTGTGCGGCGTGGCCGGCAGCGTGACGGTC
>JBDSAN010000151.1:0-7472 GCA_039922115.1 Jatrophihabitantaceae bacterium | reverse complement strand
GCCGAGCAGGAAGCGATCTTCGAGCAGCAGTGGTGCTGCGCGCTGCGAGCCGCCGAGCTGGTCGGGCCAGGTTCATACCGGACGGTGCGGGTCGGTCGCGAGAGCGTGCTGATCACGCGCAACCAGGCCGGTTCGATCAATGCGTTCTTCAACGTGTGCCGGCACCGCGGCGCGCTCGTCTGCCCGGCCGAGGCCGGCACGGTGGCCCGGTCGTTCAGGTGCACCTACCATGCCTGGACTTATGACCTGGACGGCAAGCTGATCGCAGCGCCGAACCTCGCCAAGATGCCTGACCTGGATCGAGTCCGGTTCGGGCTGGTGCCGATAGCGGTCCGGGAATTCCTCGGCTATGTCTGGGTCTGCCTGGCCGCCGAGCCCCCGTCATTCGAGGCGACCGTGCAGCACGCGATCGTCGAACGGCTAGGGGATCTGGACTCGATCGAGCATTACGAGCTGGCCAACCTGGTGGTCGGTCGGCGGATCAGCTATCAGGTGCGGGCAAACTGGAAGCTGATCGTGGAGAACTTCATGGAGTGCTACCACTGCGCGACCATCCATCCCGAGCTGACCGGCATGCTGCCAGAGTTTGCCGGCGGCTATGCCGCCCAGTACTACGTTGGGCACGGAGCCAAGTTCAACGATCGGATCGAGGGATTCACCATCGACGGCTCGGCCGGCCTGGACCGGATTCCCGGGGTGAGCGCTGAGCAGGATCGGCGCTACTACGCGATCACCATCAAGCCCGGGGTTTTCATCAACCTGGTACCCGATCACGTGATCCTGCACCGGCTGTTTCCGGTCGCACCCGATCACACCATCGTCGAGTGCGATTGGCTATATCTGGACTCGGTGATCGCGGCCAGCAAGGACCTCAGCCGATCGGTCGAGCTGTTCGACCTGGTGAACCGGCAGGATTTCGAGGCCTGCGAGCGCTGCCAGCCGGCGATGGCCTCACGGGTCTACCGCGACGGCGGGGTGCTGGTACCCAGCGAGCACCATATCGGTGCGTTTCATGGCTGGCTGCGAGAGCAACTCGGTGACCGGGTTCAGCCGAGGTAGCCGAGCCGGTCCGAGATCCGCGCGACACCAGCAAGCAATTGCCCGGTGAAGCTGTCGATTGCCGGCCGGTCCAGCCGGTAGGCCGGTCCGGACACGCTGACGGCGGCCACCACGGTGCCGGTGTGATCGCGTACCGGGGCGGCGACCGCGTTGAGGCCCTGCTCGTATTCCTCGAAGGTAGTGGCGAAACCACGTTCGAGTGCCTGGTCCAGCTGAGCCAGCAGCGCCCGCCGGGTGGTGAGCGTGTTCGCGGTGTACCTGGCCAGCCCGGCCGCGTCCAGCAGCCGCTTGCGGCCGGCAACCGACTCGTGCGCGAGCAGCACCTTGCCACTGGACGTCGCGTGCAACGGGGTCAGCTGGCCGGTCCAGTTCTGCGCCACCACGGCCGCCGACCCGCTGGCTTGATCGAGATTGACCGCATAATGGGCGCGAATCACCGCCAGGTTGACCGTTTCACCGAAGGCGGCAGCCAGTTCGCTGAGCACCGCCCGGCCCTGACTGACCAAGTCCAACCGTCCCGGTACCGCGCTGGCCAGCCGCAGGATGCCGAAACCGAGCTGGTACTTGCCTCGATCGCTGGCCTGCTCGACCAGGCCGCGTGCCTCCAGCGCACCCAATAGCCTGAAAGCGGTTGACTTGTGCACGCCGATTTCCAGGGCCACCTCGCTCACCCCAGCCGCGCCGCGGCGTGCCAGAATTTCCAACACGCTGACTGCCCGGTCGACCGACTGCACCCCACCGTGCGGTTCCGGGCCGGAACCGGCGTTGCTCATGGCGCAACTATAGGCAACCTGGGTCATGTTGCGTAGCACGGGACATGGTGCGTCATGCGATAGCTGGACTAAGCTGCTCGCGTGCGCGCCAGCCAGTATGACTTCGTCATCGTGGGTGGCGGTTCGGCTGGCTGCGCGCTGGCCAACCGGCTGTCGGCCGACCCGGCCAACCAGGTGCTGGTGCTCGAGGCCGGCCGTCGCGATTGGCGATGGGACGTCCTGATCCAAATGCCGGCCGCGCTGACCATGCCGATCGGTAACCGGTTCTACGACTGGCAGTACAGCTCCGAACCGGAACCGTTCATGAACGAGCGGCGGATCTACCACGCGCGCGGCAAGCTACTCGGTGGCTGCTCCTCGATCAACGGGATGATCTTCCAGCGCGGCAACCCGATGGACTACCAGCGCTGGGCGGCCGATCCGGGCATGGACAGCTGGGATTACGCGCACTGCCTGCCGTACTTCAACCGGATGGAAAGCGCGCTGGCCGCTGCCGAGGACGACCCGTTCCGCGGCCACAGCGGCCCGCTGCAGCTGGAGCGTGGGCCGGCCGACAACCCGCTGTTCGAAGCCTTCTTCGCAGCCGCCGAGCAAGCCGGCTACCCCCGCACCGCCGACGTCAACGGCTACCAGCAGGAGGGTTTCGCCGCCTTCGACAGGAACATCCGCCACGGCCGGCGGCTCTCGGCTGCCCGGGCCTACCTGCACCCGGTACGGCACCGGCCCAACCTGCAGGTACGCACCGGGGTGCTCGTCCACGACGTGATCAGCTCCGGTGGCCGAGCCGTCGGCGTCCGATACCAGCACCGGCGCGGGCCGGTTGAACAGGCCCTGGCCAACACCGTGGTGCTCTGTGGCGGGGCGTTCAATACCCCGCAATTGCTGCAGCTTTCCGGCATCGGCAACGCCGCAGACCTGCAGGCACTCGGCATCCCGGTCGTGCACGACCTGCCCGGCGTTGGCGCCAACCTGCAGGATCACCTTGAGGTGTACGTGCAGTACGCCTGCCGGCAGCCGGTCACCATGCAGCGCTACCTCAAGCACCGGTACAAGCCCCTGGTCGGTGCGCAATGGCTTTTCCGGCGCAGCGGTCCGGGCGCGACCAACCATTTCGAGGGCGGTGGTTTCGTCCGCAGCAACGACGAGGTCGGCTACCCGAACCTGATGTTTCACTTCCTGCCGATCGCGGTGCGCTATGACGGCTCGCAGCCAGAGGGCGGCGAGGGCTACCAGGTCCATATCGGGCCGATGTATTCCGATTCCCGCGGGTCGGTCAAGATCGTCTCCACCGATCCGCGAGTGCACCCGGCGCTGCGCTTCAATTACCTGTCTACCGAGCAGGATCGCCGGGAATGGATCGAATCGGTGAGGATTGCGCGGACGATTCTCAACCAGCCGGCGATGGCGCCGTTCAATGGCGGCGAGCTCTCACCGGGTCTGGCGGTGTCCTCCGACGAGCAGATCCTGGACTGGGTACGCCGGGACGGTGAGACCGCGCTGCACCCGTCCGGCACCGCCCGGCTTGGCACCGACCAGCACTCGGTGGTCGATCCGCTCACCATGGGAGTACACGGGGTACCCGGCCTGTGCGTGGTCGATGCCTCGGTGATGCCCTACGTTACCAACGGCAATATCTACGCACCGGTGATGATGGTGGCCGAGAAGGCGGCCGACCTGCTGCTCGGCAACGGCCCGGCCGAGCCGGTGACGATCGACTTTTACCAGCATCAGCCGGGGCAACCGTGACAGCAGTGGTGGTGATCGGCGCCGGCGTGGTCGGCGCCGCCCTGGCCGATGAGCTGACCGGCCTCGGCTGGACGGACGTCACCCTGCTCGATCAGGGCGAGCTACCGGCGCCCGGCGGCTCGAGCTCGCACGCACCCGGCCTGGTGTTTCAAGCCAATTCCAGCAAGGTGATGACCGAGTTCGCGAGCTACACGGTCTCGAAATTGCGGGACCTGTCCGAGGCCGGCCAGCCGTGCTACCTGCCGGTCGGCGGGCTCGAGGTGGCAACGACGCCGAAGCGGGCACGCGAACTGCACCGCCGGCACGGCTGGTTGACCGCCTGGGGCGTGCCGGCTGAGGTGCTCGATGCTGATCAGACCGCAGCCGCCTGGCCATTGCTGGATCCAGAACTGGTGCTCGGCAGCCTGCTGGTGCCCAGCGACGGCCTGGTCAAGGCGGTACGGGCAGTCGCGGCCCAGGCCACTCGGGCAGCCGGTCGCGGCGCGCGGATCCTGCCGCGGCACCGGGTGCTCGACATCGCGGTGTCCGGCGGCCGGGTGCGCTCGGTGCTCACCGATCAGGGCGAGATCACCGCTGACATCGTGGTGTGCTGCGCCGGCATCTGGGGACCGCTGATCGCGGCCAAGGTTGGCATGAGCTTGCCGCTGACGCCGATGGCCCACCAGCTGGCCTGGACCGGGCCGCTGCCTGCCCTGGCCGGCGCCGCTACCGAGGCGAGCCTGCCGATCCTGCGCCACCAGGATCAGGACCTGTACTACCGGCAGGACTTCGACCGGATCGGCATCGGCTACTACGGTCACCGGCCGATGCCGATCCGCGCCGAGGACATCGCCGATTGGCGGCCCGACGCTCCAGAGCCATCGGTGCAGGCCTTCACCACCGATGACTTCGCCGAGGCGTGGCGGCAAACTCACCGGCTGCTACCGGCGACCAGGAAGGCCGAGCTGGCAGCAGGAATCAACGGCCTGTTCTCCTTCACCAGTGACAACCTGCCCCTGATCGGCCAGTCCCCCACCGTCGCCGGCTTCTGGGTCGCCGAGGCGGTCTGGGTGACCCACTCAGCCGGGGTGGCGCGTGCGGTCGCGGAGCTGCTCACCGACGGCTACTGCTCGTCATTTGACCTGCACGAATGCGATCTCAACCGGTTCGACCCGCACCAGCTCGCGCCGGCCTACCTGCTCGCTCGCGACTGCCAGAACTTCGTCGAGGTCTATGACATCATCCACCCGCTGCAGCCGCCGGAGACCCTGCGCCCGATTCGGACATCACCCTTCTATCCCAGGCAGAACGAGCTCGGCGCGGTTTTCTACGAGGCCAGCGGCTGGGAGCGTCCGCACTGGTATGAGGCCAATGCCGGGTTGGTGGCCGGCCGGCAGCTTCCGCGGCCGGACGATTGGGCTGCCCGCTACTGGTCGCCGATCGTGGCCGCCGAGGCGCAGCGCACCCGCGAATCGGTAGCGATGTATGACATGAGCTCGCTACGGCGGTTGGAGCTGGCCGGGCCGGGCGCGCTGGACCTGTTGCAATCATTGACTACCGCCGAGCAGGACAAGCCGGTCGGCTCGGTCACCTACTGCCTGCTGCTCGATCGGGACGGCGGCGTTCGGGGCGATGTCACGGTGGCCAGGCTGGCCGCCGATCGCTTTCAAATGGGCGCGAACTCGGCGCTGGATCTGGACTGGCTCGGCCGCCGGTTGCCGCCCGACGGCAGCGTCACGCTCACCGACCGGACCGGTGGCAGCTGCTGTATCGGGCTCTGGGGCCCGAACGCCCGCAAGGTACTTCAGGCTGTCACCGAAACGGATTTCTCCAACGAGGCGATGCGCTACTTCCGGGCCCGGCAGGCCTACCTGGGCACCGTCCCGGTCACCGCGCTGCGGCTGTCCTATGTCGGCGAGCTTGGCTGGGAGCTCTACACCTCAGCCGATCACGGCCTGCGGTTGTGGGACCTGCTGTGGCAGAGCGGCCAGCAGCACGGCATCATCGCGGCCGGTCGGGGCGCGTTCAACTCGCTACGGCTGGAGAAGGGCTACCGGTCCTTCGGCACCGACCTGACCTTCGAGCACGATCCGTACGAGGCCGGCCTGGGTTTCGCGGTCCGTCCCGACAAGGGCGAATTCCTCGGACGTGCCGCGCTGCTGGAACGGCGACAGCGGACGACCCGTTCGCTGTGCTGCCTGGTGCTGGACGATCCGAACGCGACCGTGCTCGGCAAGGAACCAGTCTTCGCCGACGGCGACTGCGTCGGCTATGTCACCAGCGCCAGCTACGGCTACACCATCGGAGCCTCGATCGCCTATGCCTGGTTGCCGGTGCGCTATGCCCAGGTCGGCGCGCGAGTCCAACTCGGTTACTTCGATCAGCGGTTGCCGGGCACCGTGCGAGCCGAGCCGCTGTTCGACCCGAGCATGGCCCGGTTGCGGGCATGAGCGCCCCCGAACACCCTGACTTTCTCTGGCCAAACCCGGATCCCCGGCGGGCCTATGAAGTGGTGATCGTCGGTGGCGGTGGGCACGGCCTGGCCACCGCGTACTACCTTGCCCGCAACCACGGCATCACCGATATCGCGGTGCTGGAGAAGGGCTGGTTGGCCGGTGGCAACATGGCCCGCAACACCACGATCATCCGATCCAACTACCTGTGGGATGAGAGCGCGGCGATCTACGAGCACTCGCTCAAGCTGTGGGAAGGCCTGGCCGAGGACCTGGACTACCCGATCCTGTTCAGCCAGCGCGGCGTGCTCAACCTGGCGCACACCCTGCAGGACGTTCGGGATTCTCGCCGCCGGGTCAACGCCAACCGGCTCAACGGCATCGACGCCGAGTGGCTCGAACCAGAGGCTGTCCGCGAGCTGTGCCCGATCCTCAACATCAGCCCACAGCTGCGCTACCCGGTGCTCGGCGCCACCTATCAGGCGCGCGCCGGAATCGCCAAACATGACTACGTTGCTTGGGGATTCGCTCGCCGGGCAGCGGCGCTCGGAGTCGACCTGATCCAGAACTGCACGGTGACCGGGCTGGATGTGCGCGCGGGCCGGGTGGTCGGCCTGCAGACCAGCCGTGGCCCGATCGGCGCGGGCAAGGTCGCGCTGGCCGCGGCCGGCCACTCCTCGGTGCTGGCGAGCATGGCCGGCCTGCGGCTGCCGATCCAGTCCCATCCATTGCAGGCCCTGGTGTCGGACCTACTGCTGCCGGTGCACCCGACTGTGGTGATGTCCAACGCGGTGCACGTCTACGTTTCCCAGGCACACAAGGGTGAACTCGTGATGGGCGCGGGCATCGACCCCTACAACAGCTACGCTCAGCGCGGCTCGTTCGCGATCATCGAGCGGCAGATGGCCGCCGCGCTGGAGCTGTTCCCGATCTTTGCCCGGGCGCACCTGCTGCGCACCTGGGCCGGCATCGTGGATACCACCCCGGACGCTTCACCGATCGTCGGGCACACCCCGATATCGAAGCTCTACCTCAACTGCGGTTGGGGAACCGGAGGTTTCAAGGCCACGCCGGGGGTTGGCTGGTGCTTCGCGCACACCATCGCCCACGACGAACCGCACCCGTTCAACGCGCCGTTCACGCTGGATCGCTTCAGCACCGGCGCCCTGGTCGACGAGCACGGCGCCGCCGCCGTGGCGCACTGATCGGCCGGCCATGCAACTGATCCGATGCCCGTGGTGCGGGCCGCGCGAGCAGGCGGAGTTTCACTACGGTGGCCAGGCGCACCTCAGCTACCCGGCGAACCCGCAGGAACTGTCGGACGAGCAATGGGCCGAGTACCTGTTCTTCCGGGACAATCCCGCCGGACCGTTTGCCGAGCGGTGGTCGCACGCGGCCGGGTGCCGGCGCTGGTTCAACGCGATCCGCGACACCCGAAGCCACCAGGTGCTGGCCAGCTACC
>JBDSAN010000150.1:0-5729 GCA_039922115.1 Jatrophihabitantaceae bacterium | reverse complement strand
CCCGTCCCAGACCGGAGTCTCTCGATGGAAATTCGTAGCTTGGACGGTGCAGATCTCCAGTCCGAATACGGAGTCCTCACCCAGCGCCTGCTGCCCTGGCCACAGCTGCGCACGCCGTTCGAGGGCGCCTGGGCGGTGCTCGAACCGGGCGCGGCGACCACCCCGCACGCTCACCACGAGCACGAGATCTTCATCGCCGCCAGCGGCACCGCCACGATCACCTCGGACGGTCAGCTGCGCCCGTTCAACGCCGGGGACACCGCCTACCTGCCGCCTGGGGAGGTCCACCAGATCGTGAACGTCGGCGAGTCGGAGTTCCGGATGTACAGCGTCTGGTGGGACCCGCAGATGGCTGAGCGCTTCACCGCTAGTGAAGCGGGTGAGGCGCAGTGAAGCTGCTCGTTGTAGAGGCCCAGCAGTTCGGCGCCTACTACCTGCCACGATACGAACAGGTCGAGGAGTTCGGCGGAAACCTGCACCTGCTGCATGGCATCGGCGAGCCGGATTTCTGGCCGGCCCCGCGTTACCGGGTAGCCGGCTCGGCCAAGATCGACGACCTGATCGCCGCTGCCTCGACCTGGCACGCCGAGCAGCACTTCGATGGTGTGCTGACCTTCTCCGAGTCCTCGGTGATGACCGTCGCGGTGCTGGCCGAAGCGCTCGGCCTGCCCGGGGTGAGCCTGGAGGCGGCCCGCAACAGCCGCAACAAGCTGTGCATGCGCCAGGCACACGAGCGTGGCGGCGTCCCGCATCCGGAGTTTCGCTTCGTTACCGACCTGCCGGCCGCCTTGGGCGCAGCCGAGGAATTTGGCTACCCGGTGGTGCTGAAGCCGACGATGGGCACCGCCAGCAACTTCGTCTTCCGGATCGATGATGCCGAGCAACTCCGGGCACGTTATGCCGATGCCACCGAGGGTATCGAGCGGATGCTGGCCTATGTCATGGAGGCTGAGGGGATCGATATCGGCCCGCACGGCCTGCTGATCGAGTCCTTCCTGGACGGGCACGAGCACCTTTTCGAAGCGGTGGTCTGGGATGGCGAGGTCTTTTTGGGCTCCATCGTCGACCGGGCCACCGTGGAAGGTGCCACCTTCGACGACGACGTGCACATTGCCCCGACCGGCCTGCCCGCCGATCAGCTCGAGCAGATCCGCCAGATCATCAGCGATGCCGCCCGCGCGCACGGCCTGCGGCGCAGCGTGATGCATGCCGAGATCCGGTTCCACCAGGGCCGGCCGTACCTGGTCGAGATCGCGATCCGGCCCGGTGGTGGCGGCCTGGACCTGGTCGCTCAGGCCACCGCCGGTTACTGCCCGATCCGGGCCACCATGGACGTGGCTCGCGGTGTCCGGCCGGACATCACCCACTACCGCCCGACCGGCGTGCACATGATGGGCACCTGCCTGATCTGCGAGGCCGGCGAGCTCGAGTACGTCCGGGTACCGGCCGAGGTGAGCGAGTCCGAGCGAACCTTGCTGGCTCGGATCACCGCGCGGCCCGGCATGGTGATCAGGCGACCACCGGACGGCAACAACATCCTGGGATTCCTGATCGTCACCGGCAGCTCGGCCGCCGAGGCCAAGCAGACCATGGAAGATTTCGCTGATCGGATCGAGGTAAAGCTCGCCGGCCAGCCTGCAACCAAGACCACCACACCCTGGACCGAGCGAACTCCGGCAGCGAGTTCGGCGCGGTGACTATAGGAGGAAGCTGGATGCCCAACGACGGTGCGGACGGCGCGACGGTGAGCCAACGGCGCTATCTGATGTGCCCGCCCCGGTACTTCGATGTCACCTACGCGATCAATCCCTGGATGCAGCCGAACAAGCCGGTCGATGCCGGGCTGGCGATGGCGCAGTGGGAGCGGCTGCGCGAGACCTACCTGGCACTCGGTCACCTGGTGGAACTCATCGAACCGGTACCGGGCTTGCAGGACATGGTCTTCGCCGCTAACGGTGGCTGCGCGGTCGGCAACCGGGTGCTGGTGGCCCGGTACCGCTACCCGCAGCGCACGCCGGAGGAGGCGGCCTACCGCGGTTGGTTCCTGCAGCATGGCTTCGACACCGTGGCCGAGCCGCAGCACATCAACGAGGGACAGGGTGATTTCCTCTTCGATGGCAACCGGGTGCTGGCCGGTACCGGCTTTCGAACCGACCGGCTCTCGCACGGCGAGTTCCAGGAACTGTTCGGCTTGCCGGTGCTCAGCCTGACCCTGGTCGATGACCGGTTCTACCACCTGACACCGCGCTGGCCGTCCTGGCCGATGGCGAGATCGCTTACCTACCCGAGGCATTCTCCACCGGCAGCCAGCAGGTGCTGCGCAAGCTGTACCCGGACGCGATCATCTGCGATCCCGCCGATGCCGCGACCTTCGGCCTGAATGCGGTCTCTGACGGGCACAATGTGGTGCTGCCGCAGACCGCGACCGGGCTGATCGGCCAGTTGCGCGAGCGCGGCTACCACCCGATCGGGCTGGATATGTCCGAGCTGCAGAAGTCAGGTGGCACGGTCAAGTGCTGCACCCTGGAACTGCATGCTGAACCGACCGGGATCGCGGGCCCGGCGTGATCAACTACGACAGCAGGCGATTCCGCGCGCTGGACGCCGAGGACGAGTCAGCCATCGCGCAGTACCACCAGAACGGTGACCTGCTGTGGGGTGAGTTCGCGGGCGGCTCGGTCCGGCGCGGTTCGTTGTGCGGGCGGTGCCTGCCCGATGGCGAGCTGGAATTTGCCTACACCACCGTCCTGATGTCCGGCGAGATCATCGCAGGGCACTGCCGCAGCACCCCGGAGGTACTTGCCGACGGCCGGATCCGGCTGTCGGAGAAGTGGGAGCGGTTCGGCAGCCACGCAGCGGTCGGCGTGTCTGAGATCGAAGAGGTCTGAAACGTTGCCCGGTTGCCGCGTCGGCCAGCTGGCCGGCATCGACGGAAGGTAGAAAATGCCCTACCCAGCAGAGTATTCCGGTGCGCGGGTGATCATCATCCCGCAGCCGACGGTCAACGGCCCGTTGCACGTGGGGCACCTGTCCGGCCCGTTCCTGGCCGCCGACATCGCGGCCCGGGCAGCACGCGGGCGCGGCGAGCGGGTGATCACGCTGGCCGGGGTGGACGTCCACCCGAACTTCGTGATGACCAAGGCCGAGAACCTCGGCGTGGACGTGCACGAGATGGTGGCCGGCTACCGGGCCCAGATCAGTTCGGCCTTCGAGTTGGGCAGGATCGGCCACGATATCTTCATCGATCCTGAGCTGCCGGCCTTCGAGCACGCGATCACCGGCATGCTCAGCGAATTACTCGGCAACGGCACCCTGCAGCTACGCGAGATGGTGCTGCACCAGTGCTCAGACTGCGGCCGCACGCTGCACCACTCCTATGTGGTCGGCAAGTGCCCGCACTGTGGCAGTGGCGCCAACGGCCTATCCTGCGAGCCGTGCGGTGGTTTCACCTCCGCCGCCACCCTGATCCACCCGAACTGTGCGCGCTGCGGCGGCGACCCGAAGCCGATGGTGGCGACCGTGCCGGTGCTGCGGCTGGAGGATTTCCGCGCGCAATTGATTGCCGAGTGGACGCAGGCCGACCTGCCCCAGCGGGTCCGCAGCGTGCTGGCGCACTACCTGAGCGAGCCGCTGCCGGACTACCCGGTGGCCTACCCGACCGACTGGGGAATCGAGGGCACCGGCGACCTGGCCGGCCTCAAGGTCGACTTCCCGACCGAGCTCGGGCTGAGCTACCTGTACGGTCCGGCGCACGCGGTGAATCCGGCCGCGAGCAGCCTGGCCGAGTGGGTGGCAGCCTGGGACGAACTCGAAGGGCTGTGGCACTTCAACGGCATCGACAACGCGTTCTACTTCGCCATTCTGTACCCGGCAATCTTCGCGGCTGCCGGTGTGCAGAGCCCGCGAATGCGCGGCGCGACGGTGAACGAGCTGTACCTGCTGGAAGGCCAGAAGTTCTCCACCAGTCGCAATCATGCCCTGTGGGCCGATGAATTCCTGACCGAGCAGGATCCGGAGCTGGTCCGGCTGTACCTGTCCTGGTACCGGCCCGATCGCTACGAGAGCGACTTCACCCACGAGTCGTTCACGGCCTTCTGCGACTACGCCCGGCCGTTGCTGGACGGGGCTACCGCTGGCGCCGCGCACCTGCCGGCTGCGCTGGCCAGCGGTGAGTTGGAACGCGCCGAACAGGCCTTGCGCCTGAACGGGTTCGACTCCTCGCTGGCGGCCCGCTGCCTGCTCGGGGCGCTGGGCAGCGGTGCCGGCTACCAATCGATCGCGATGAATGCCCTGACCGGGCGCAACGGAGGATGACGTGAGCATCGAATCACTGTCGCCGGCGACGGCCGACCCAGCCGACCAGGACGCGGCCGCGATACCGCTGTGGGACGGCGCCTACCAGCCGGCCCGGCAGAGCGGCGAGGGCAACCTGTGGGGCGATCCGCCGGTTCCACATGCCGAGGTCGCAGCCAAGCTGTTCGCCCAGGCGCAGGCCCGGGTGATTCTCGATCTACCTTGTGGGGACGGCCGAAACCTGCCACCGCTGGCCGCCGGGGCGCCGATCCTGCTGGCCGGTGACACCTCGACGAACGCGATGGCGATCGCTGAGAAGGTCGCTACCAAGGCCGGCATCCGCGACCGGACCGTGTTCGTGGAGGTCGATGCGTTCCACACCGGCCTGCTCGACAACTCGGTCGACGGCGTGTTCTGCTGGGATCTGCTGGGGCACCTGCGCAACCCCGAGGAAGCCCTGCACGAGATATCGCGAATCCTGCGTCCGGGTGGCAGCCTGATCGCGAACATGTGGACCATGAACGACTGCCAGGTCTCAGATCCGAACATCACCGAGATCGCGCCTAAGGAGTACATCGATCACTTCGACTTCTACTGCCGATTCTTCGATCACGATGACCTGACCGGCCTGCTCGACTCGGTCGGAATGACGGCCGAGTCGATCGAGGTGGCCAGCTGGTGGGAGCCGCCGCACGTCGGCTACCGCGACTACGTCCACCAGCACGAGAGCCTGATCTTCCGCGTGTGCAAGCCGGCGGCCTGACCTTGCCGTCCCTGCAGCTGCCGCGCGCCGACACCGCCCGCCCGCTACCTGAGTCAGAACTGGTCGGGCTGGGCTTTGCCCCTGCCCACCACGGAGAACTCCTGCAGGGAATCTTTCTCGACGAGACCGGCACGCCACGTCGCGCGCTGGTCACGTTGCCCGAACCCGGTCGTGGCACCCGGGCGGTGTTTCGGCCCAGCTACCGGCATGGGGGAGTGCTCGGGCCACCGGAGCTGATCAAGGTCCGGCGGGCTGCGATGCTCACCCTCGGCCAGCTGCCCAGCTACCGATCACCGGCCAAGGGCGGTCAGATCGAGATCACCAGCGACGTACCGCGCGGGATCGGGATGGGCTCCTCGACCAGCGATGTCACCGCAACCATCCGCGCGGTTGCTGACTGCCACGGCATCGAACTGTCCAAGGAGGAGGTCGCCCGGCTGGCGGTGCTGGCCGAATGCGCCTCGGATTCGGTGATGATCGATGACCGGGTGGTGCTGTTCGCCCACCGCGAAGGCGTCGTGCTGGAGACCTTCGGCCCGCAACTGCCGCCGATGATCGTGCTGGGCTGCGATGCCCAGCCCGATGCCCAGGTCGACACCTTGCGACTACCCCCGGCCGACTACGACCAGGACGAGGTTGCCGCTTTCGGCGTGCTGCGGGCCGCCATCCGGCG
>JBDSAN010000149.1:0-3254 GCA_039922115.1 Jatrophihabitantaceae bacterium | reverse complement strand
GACCACGCGCTGATCAGCGTGCTGCTGCTGCGGTTGCTACCCTTCGCGGCGGTAGTGCTGACCGCGCGGCTGCTGCCGGTGCTGGCCCAGCAGTACAGCAAGCGTGCCGACCTGGCGCTCTGGCTGGCGGTGGCCAACCCGCTGATCCTGGTGCACGCGGTCGGCGGTGGCCACAACGACGCGGTGATGGTGGTGCTGATCGTGAGCGGCCTGGTGGTGGTGACCCGGCCCCGCGCGGACTGGCGCTACCTGGCCGCCGGGGTGGCGCTGACCACGCTGGCAGCCGCGGTGAAGGCACCGGGCCTGGTGGCGATCGCCTTCGTGGTGCCGGTCTACCTGGCCAGCCGGTACGGCCGCGCCGGTGTGGCGAGCCCGACCACCCGGGACTGGGTACGGCATTGCCTGGCCGCGGTGGCGATCGCGGTGGCGGTGTTCGGCGCCGTCTCGCTGATAGCCGGGGTCGGCCTGGGCTGGACCAAGCAGGTCAGCTCCGGCGTTCCGGTGATCAACTTCATGTCGGTGCCGACGCTGCTCGCTGTGCTGTATCGAGCCAGCATCGGTGCCGCGCACGCCGGCACCCTGGTCGATGGCACCGTGCGTGACTTCCGCACGGTCGGCACCGTGTTCAGCGCACTGCTGCTGGTCGGGCTCTGGCTGTGGGCGGTGCGTGGCCGGCTGGCCCGGCCGCTGGTGATGCGGCTGCTGGCGTTCGGGCTGCTGAGCATCGTGCTGCTCGGACCGGCCGTCCAGCCGTGGTATTTCACCTGGTCGCTGACCATCGCTTCGGTGTTGCTGGTCAAGCCCCGCTCGCTGTACCTGGTCGCAACGCTGTCGATCTCGCTCACCCTGCTGACCCGGCCGATGGGTTCGAGCCTGGAAGCATCCGCCTACATCCCGGCGGTGCTCGCTGCCGCACTGGCCGGACGGTCGTTGCTCGGCCCGGTCGTGCACCGCGCGGTCGTGGCTCGCCAGCGCGGGTGAGCTCGTCCCAGACCGGCGACCTCGATGCGGCGTACCGGTATTGCCGCCGGCTCAACGCCCAGCACGGCAAGACCTTCTACCTCGCTACCGGCTTGCTGCCCAAGCCGTCCCGGCGGCACGTGCACGCGCTGTACGGCTTCGCTCGCTACGCCGACGATCTGGTCGATCAGCCCGGTGTGCTGGCGCCCGAGCAGCGGCTGGCCGAGCTGACCGACCAGTTGCGAGCTGGTTTGGACGGCAGCACGCCGGCCAACCCGGTGGTGCGGGCGGCCTGCCACACGGTGGTCGAGTTCGGCATCCAGCGCAGCTACCTGACCGATTTTCTGGCCTCGATGGCCGCTGACCTGACCGTTACCCGGTACCCGAGCTTCGCCGAGCTGCGCGGCTACATGTGGGGCAGTGCGTCGGTGATCGGCTTGCAATTGCTGCCGATTCTCGGGGTGGACGGCGACCGGGGCCGGGCCGAGGAGTGCGCGTCCGAACTCGGCGTGGCATTTCAGCTCACCAATTTTCTGCGCGATGTCGGCGAGGATTATCGGCGCGGGCGGATCTACCTGCCGCATGACTCGATGGCTGAGCACGGGGTCACCGAGGCGATGTTGGCGGCCGGGGTTGCCACGCCGCAGTTGCAAGCGCTGCTGGCTGCCGAGATCGAGCGGGCGCGTGGCTGCTACCGGCGCGCCGAACCCGGTATCGGGCTGCTCGCCCCGACTGCGCGCGACTGCGTCCGGACCGCGTTCACGCTGTACGGCGAGATCCTGGACGAGATCGAGCGGGCTGACTATCAGGTGCTTGCCGGCCGGGTTCGGGTATCGCTGGCGCGCCGGTTTCGGGTCGGCGGTGCCGGCTACCTGCGGGCAGTGCGGGCCCGGCGCTGACCGTGCCGGGGTTCGGGGGCGCCGTTCGCGCGAGTGGGCAGTTTCGGGGCCGCCGTTCGCGCGAGTGGGCAGTTTCGGGGCGGCCGTTCGCGCGAGTGGGCAGTTTCGGGGCCGCCGTTCGCGCGAGTGGGCAGTTTCGGGGCCGCCGTTCGACGAGTGGGCAGTTTCGGGGCGCCGTTCGACGAGTGGGCAGTTTCACGTCGAGTGAGCGCTCTAAACTACCCATTCGAGCCCTAATTGCCCACTCGTGCCGCACGCAATCCGCAACCGCCCACTCGTGCCACCGGGCAACCTAGAACCGCCCCGCAACCGCCCACTCGTGCCACCGGGCAATCCGCAACCGCCCACTCGTGCCATCGGGCAACCTAGAACCGCCCCGCAACCGCCCACCGAGCCACCGAGCCACCGCTGACCGGGATCGGGATCGGGACTAGCCGCTCGCCAGCCCCTCGGCCGATTCCTGGAACATCCGGGTGCCAAGGATCCGCCGGTGATAGCCGGTGAACCAGAACGCCAGGTCCCGATCGATGTGGTCGCTGGCCGCTTGGGTCAACACCAGCCCGGCCGGCTGATTCGGCCAGAACCCAACCAGTTCGGCGCGCAGCCCGTGCGGCGGGTGCCGGTCCCACATACTGGTCGAGCGCCGGCTGAACTGCCGGAGTAACTGCAACTGCTCCCGCGCGCCTGCTTCCAGTTCGGCCGCCAGTTGCCGCCAGCGTTGCGGGCCGATCCGGTGCGCGTTGTGCTCCACCGTCGAGACGATCCCGCGGCCGAGCAGCAGCTGATCGAGTAGCCGCTGGGTGGCCGCGGTACCAGCCACCTTTGCGCTGACCCAGTCGGCGAAATACTCTGCCCGCTGGTGATCGCCGGCGCCCACCCGAACCACCGCCAGGTGGACGAGCAGGAAGACCCGGTTGGCCAACCACAAACCCATCCGGGCAATATCGGCGACCATGCTAGGGCGACGACGCTTGTTTCCGTTCAAGATCTCATCGATGCTGCGGTCGGCCTCAGAGCCCACGGCGAGCCGGCGGATCGTGTTCAACGCCGGCTCGACGAACCGGCCGCGTTCGGGATCGGCGTTGACATCGTGGGCGAGTTCGTGGGCCAGCAGCGCTACCCGCATGCCCGGATCCAGGCACAGCCAGAGCGGCGCACCGAGCCGCAGCACAGCCCGCCGACGCCAACCGAGCCTGACGATGCCCGCCTCGAACCGATGATCGAGCACGATCATGTCCGGCGCCGCAGTACCGACCCGATCTGCTACCCGCTCCACCAGCGCGAACAAGCTGGGGGCCTGCTCGCGGCGCAACCGGGCCCGCGACCTCGGCGCCCGACCGGGTCGTGGCCGCACCAGCACCGCTACCGGGATCAAGGTCAGGCCGAGAATGATCC
>JBDSAN010000148.1:0-5853 GCA_039922115.1 Jatrophihabitantaceae bacterium | reverse complement strand
GGTCCAGTTCTCGTTGGCCCACATCAGGCAGAACGGCTTGTTCACCGACGAGTTCGCCAACCGCTCGATCGGCATGTTCAGCAACCGGCGGCCGGCGAACCAGTAGTAGTAGTACATGAAGCCCTCGACACCGCTTGCCGCGGCCAGGTCCATCTGCTCCTGGCGAACCTCGTCCAGCCTGAGGTCGTAGAAACCCAGGTCTGAGGGCAGGTTGGGCTGGTTGTGGCCGAGATAGACCGGCTGCGCGGACGTGACATTGCTCCACTCGGTGAAGCCCTTGCCCCACCAGGTGTCGTTCTCCTCGGTGGCATGAAACTGCGGCAGGTAGAACGGCAGCACCCGGGTTCGGGGGGTGCGCGGCGCGTTGTGCCGGTACCGGCGCCAGGACTCGTCCTGGCTCACCTGCAGGTCCGGACGTGCCAGCATCCGCAGGCCCGCCTCGGTGCTGAGGATGCCGATTGAACGTTCGATCGCGTGCGCGGTGGTCGCGTCGACCTGGCCGAGTTCCTTCTCGAAGTCCGCCTCGGTGAGCTGCAGCGAACGCAACCCCTGCAGGACGAATGCCCTTACCCAATAGAAGGATCCGGCCGGGAACTTGAGCGTCGGCGGGTTCAGGGGCAGCTCGATCCGGCGGAGCAGTTCGCGAGTCAGTTCCAGGTCGCCGCCCCAGAATTCCGGGCCGAGCAGGCTGCCCGGCGCGGTAACCACGCCCAGGTCCGGGTCCTCGGCGAAGGCCCCGAGAATTGCCTGCACGTTGTCCGAGGAACCGAGCAGGCTTTCGATCAGCCCGGCCCGCCATTGCTCACCGGTGCCGGACAGTTCGGCGTGGCCGGCCCGCCATTCGCTGCGCTTGGTATGCAACTTCAGCACGATCTCGTACGGGTCGAGCAGGCCGGCATTGACGACCTGCACCATCGGCCAGATATCACGGCCGTGGTTGTCGACGTCCAGGATCACGTGATTGCGCAGGTTCGCCAGCGCGGCCAGGTCCAGCCGCAGCGGCCCACCGGTCGCATTGGTCACGATCAGATCGAACTGCACCGGGATCGCGGCGAGTTCGGTGAGCAACTCGGGCATCAGGTCGGCATAGAAGGCATGAATGAGCACGCCCAGCCGGCTCGGCTCAGCGAACTTCGTGTCGGCCCGGCTGCGCCACACGTCCGGGTAGCCCGCCGCGCTGCGGTAGAGCCGGCGATCGACCCAGCTGGCGAAGTCCACCGCTGAGCGTGGGCCGCGCTGCCGGCGCCATTCCTCGACGGCTCGCTGGCCGGACACCGCCGCTGCCCTGGCTCGCGAGATCCGCCGCTTCACGCCGGCCACGGTGATCCGTCTCATCGACTCTCCTACATCCAGTCTTCGATACGCTGCCCGAAGACAGCCTGGACCTCGCGGGCCACCCACTCCGAACGCGGAGCCACCGCCGGATCACGAACGATTTCTCTTTTTACAAAAGGAAATCCTCGCTCGATGAGCCGCCACCAGCCCTTGATCACCGGGTTGTCGCCCGGCGGCACCAGCTCATCGGCGCGAAACACGGTAGTGAAGGAGTAGCTTTCCCGGCGCAGCAGCACGCTCAGGCCGAGCTCGTAGCGGCGGATGATCTCCCACTTCGACGGCTCGACCCGGACGTCGGCGTAGAAGGACGCCAGCGGCGGATCGGCCAGGATGCCGCCGTTGAAACCGAGAAAGTAGCTCTGCAGGTGCCGAAAGTACTGCCGGGTGTCGGTAAGGCCGTAGACGTCGACCGGCCACTGCTCGACCTTGTCCAGCATCGGCCGCAGGCTGGCGAACGGGCCCAGCATGCTGTCGTTGGTCAGGATCACTCGATCCGCGCTCGCGATCGCCGGCAGCGCGTGCAGGCCGACCGACCATGACCCGAAGTCGTAACCGATATTCGGCTTGCGGATCACCGTGGTGCCCTCCGGACAGCGCCCGCCCCACTCCAGCGGCTGCCGGCTTTCACAGCTCGACACCACCGCGACCCGGTAGCCGGCCGCGGCCAGCTCACCGGCGAAGGTCACGAACGAGCGGGTCAGTACCGGCGAGCGGGACCAGTGCACGAGCACCGCTGCCCTGCTCGGCGCGCCGAACTCCTCGACCGAGCCACGCTCGAACTGGGTACGTCCGGAAGTCTCGTCCAGTACCCGAGGTCGGTTGGGGCGCTGCGAATTGAAAAACCTCACCGCGACATGAACCTGCGCATGGCTCGCACCGGCTTGGTCAGCCGCCAGGACAGCGTCTTACGCACGTCGCGCATCATGCCCCAGGACTCGATCAGCTCACCGCGGGTGCTGACCAGTTCAGCTTCGCGATCGGTGAGCAGCGAGCCTTGCTCGCCGATCTGCTCGCGCGCCTTCTGCAACTCGGCCCGGGCCAGCCGCAACTCCTCCTCGGTCTGCCAGGCCTGCTCGAGCCGCGCGGTCCGCTCGGTGTCGGATTCGCTGGCTCGCAGGTCGGCAAGCTGGGCCCTGAGCTGGTCGCGCTCGTGCAGCGCCTGGTCGCGGGTGGCCAGCAACTCGATGCCGATGCCCTCGCTGAAGCGGTCGCCGAACAGGTAGGACGCGCTGCCGGCCATCTCGTTGAACGGCCGGAACCGGCGCTTCTTGTCCAGCACCACCACGCTGTCGTACCAGTGGATGCCGTTGAGATCGGTTGCCCACACCGACCTGCGGTCGATGCCGACATGGTGTCGCGAATGCAGGTCGTCCACCCTCGGCTTGGTCCACTCGACGAAGCTGTCCGGCTCATGCAGCTCGCCGCCGAAGGCCGGCCAGTACGAGGTATGGGTGTCCTCGACGATGAACACCCCGTCGTCGTTGAGCAGCGGAAACAGCGTCTCGATAGTGACGATCTGCTGGCGCATCGTGTGACCACCATCGTCGATGATCACGTCGAACGGACCGTATTCCTCATTGAGTTTGAGCAGAACCTCAGGGTCGGCCTGGTCGCCGAGCACTATCGGGAACCGGCCGCCGACCGCGCGCACCGCCGCCTCGTCGATGTCCAGGCCGACCAGTCCAGCCTTCGGGCCGAGGTAGTTCGACCACATCGCCATGCCACCGCCGCGGTAGACCCCGATTTCCAGTAGCCGGATCGGACGGTCGCGGAACTTGGCCAGGTGCTGGGCGTAGATCGGAAAGTAATGGACCCACTTGTCGAGCACCATCGCGGCGCGATTGGCGGTGAACTGGGCATAGAGCGGGTTCTCGGCCAGCTCGGACCAGTCATCGGACAGGTAGAAGGCCAGCCGGTAACACTCGTTGACCAGGAACTGGTCACTGGCCGAGTCGCGCAGGGCGTCGCCGACCGCGCGAGCCTGCTCGCTGCCGTGCTCGTTATCGGTGATTGCGGTGTACATCGCCCGACGCAGGTCATCGTCGAGGTCAGCTTCCGAGATCAGGATATTCAGGGCACGGTCCTGGTGACCGGTCGCCAGCGCATGCAACACGCCGGTCAGACTGTTGCCTGAGATCACGGGCTTACCTCGCTTGATCGACCGATGGGACGGGAGTCGGTAGCGGCGTGGTGCCAGCTGCCGAGCATCCGTACGATACCGGGTTCGGTGACCGCACCCTGGGCACGCACCCGCAGTTCGAAGGCCCGATCTCGATAGTCATAGGTGTGACCTCGATCGACGGCGGCGGTGGTGACCCGGAAGGTGCTCGGCTGCAGGGTCAACTCGGCGATCTCGAAGTCCACGTAGCCGGTGCCGGCGGCCACCTTGACGGCCCGGTCACCGAAGCCGCTGTTCGGACCGGCCACGCCAACCCCGGACTCGTGCACGAAGCTCAGGCCGAAGGTGACCGAGTCCAGATCGGTCGAGGATTCGTAATGCATCCGGACGACGCACTTCTCGCCGGTGCTGAGAAAGCCGCTGCTGTGCCCCTCATGGTCGAGAAACTCGACATCGGTGACCCGCAGCTCGCCGGAGCCGAGCCGGGCGCTGGCCTCGACGCCCTCGCTGTCGCCGTGGCCCCGGGTCTCGGCTTCCTTCTGGTTGACCGCGGCCAGGTAGTCATCGATCACGTCGCGCACCGGCCCGACCCGCTTCAACCGGCCATGGTCGAGCCAGGCGGCCTGATCGCACAGGTCAGCCATCACCCCGAGCGAGTGCGAGACCAGCACGATCGTGGTGCCCTTGCGGCGCAGCTCGTACAGGTGGTCGAAGCACTTGCGCTGAAACTCCTCATCGCCGACCGCGATGATCTCGTCCACGATCAGGATTTCCGGATCGACGGTGACCGCGATGGAGAAACCCAGCCGGACGTACATGCCGGAGCTGTAGACCTTCACCGGGGTGTCGATGAAGTCCTCCAGGCCGGCGAAGCTGATGATGCCGTCCATCGCTTCGTCGATCTGTTTGCGGCTCAGGCCGAGGATTGCCCCGTTGAGATAGATGTTTTCTCGACCGGACAGCTCGCCGTGAAAGCCGGCGCCGAGTTCCAGCAGGGCCGAGATCCGGCCGGATACCGCCAAGCTGCCGCTGGTCGGACGGTAGATCCCCGCCAGCGTCTTGAGCAGCGTGGACTTGCCCGAACCGTTGTGCCCGATCAGCCCGAACGTCGATCCGCGTGGGATGGACAGGCTGATGTCGCGCAACGCCCAGAACTCGTCGTAGCGCCCGCTGCCCTTGACGAAGCGTTCCTTGAGCGAATCACGGCGTTCGGTGGCCAGCTTGAACTTCTTCGACAGGTCGCTGACCTCGATCGCGATGTCGGTCGGGTCGCTGCTGCTGGTGCTGCGGCCGGCGGCCAGATCCATCAGCAGGCCGGTCTCGCTTGCTTGTTCGGTCACAGCTCCTCGCTCAGATCCAGGCCGTAGCGCTTGAACACCCAGATCGAGGCGGCGATCGAGGCGGCCGTCCAGGCGATGACGTAGAGCCAGCTGTTCCAGGTGCCCGGGACCAGCCCGTAGACCAGGTCGCGGAACAGGTCCACGAACTGCCCGACCGGGTTGATCGCGACGATCTTGGCCGCCTTACCGTGCCCGAGCAGATTTACCTGATACAGCACCGGTGTCGCGTAGAACAGCAACTGCAGGAACACCGAAACAAGGTGTGCCAGGTCGCGAAAGAAGATGTTGGCGATCGCGAACACCATCGAGATGGCCGAGACGAAGCACACGAAGATCGCTACCCAGACCGGAATCAGCAGCCAGCTGAGGCCGATATTGCCGCCACCAACCAGCAACACGCTGATCAGCACCAGACCGAGTTCGATCGAGCTCTGGATGGCCACCGCCAGGATCGAGCCGAGCACCGGGGCGTAGGCCGGAAAGAAGATCTTCTTCAGCAGCGGCCCAGCACCGAGCAGCGCGCCGATTCCGGTGTTCAACCCGTTGGCGAAAAAGCCCCAGGCGGTCAGGCCGGCGAACAGCCAGACCGCGAAATTCTTGGTGTGGCCATTGCCGAAAGCCGGCGCGCCACCGCGAAACACGTAGTGCGCGACCAGGGTGTAGGTGAGCAGCGAGGCGATCGGCAGGATCAGCGACCACAGCCAGCCGACCGCGGTGCCCTTGAACCGAGCCTTCAGGTCACGCTGGCCGAAGTTCCAGATCAGGCTGCGGTACTGCAGGATTCCGCGCTGCAGCAGCTGCGGCTGGCCGGTCCGGGTACCCGATAGGACGGTCATCGTGCCTGCTCACTGTGGCTGATGCTGCGGTTGCAGCCGAAATCCGTGGCGGACTCGGTCAGCGCCTGGCGCAGCGCCGAGCGCCAGTCCGGCAGCGCGGTCAGCCCGGCCGCCAGCCAGCCCTCGTTGGACAGCACCGAGTACCCGGGCCGGGCTGCCGGGCGCGGGAATTTGTCGGTAGTGGTGGGCAAAACCCGCTCCGGGTCGGCACCGATCTCGGCGA
>JBDSAN010000147.1:0-8350 GCA_039922115.1 Jatrophihabitantaceae bacterium | reverse complement strand
GCACGGCGAGCACTTCGGCGAGTAGTAGCTCGCCGGCGCCCAGCTCCAGCAACCCGGCCGGCTGCCTCAGCAAGTAGCCCAGCAGCTAGGCCGACAGCCAGGCCAGCAACTAGGCCGGCAGTTAGGGGGCAACTAGGTCGCCAGACGCCCAAGGGTGGAGCCGAACTAGCCGGGCAATTGCCCGGATGGAAGGATCTGGCTTCGTGACATTCGAACCACGGGTCCTGTCCGGTATCCAGCCGACCGGCGATTCCATGCAGCTGGGCAATTACCTCGGCGCGGTTCGTAACTGGGTGAGCATGCAGGACGGCTACGACGCCTACTACTGTGTGGTCGACCTGCACGCGATCACCCTGGAGCCGCCCGAGCCGGCGGCGCTGCGCCAGCGCACCCGGATCGTGGCCGCCCAGCTGCTGGCCGCCGGGCTGGATGAGAACCGGTGCGCGCTGTTCGTCCAGTCGCACCTGCCCGAGCACCCGCAGCTGTCCTGGGTGCTCGAGTGCCTCACCGGCTTCGGCGAGGCGAACCGGATGACCCAGTTCAAGGACAAGTCGGCCAAGACCGGTGCCGACCGGCAGGGCGTCGGCCTGTTCACCTACCCGATCCTGCAGGCGGCCGACATCTTGCTGTACCAGGCGAACTTCGTGCCGGTCGGCGAGGACCAGCGCCAGCACCTGGAGCTGACCCGCAACCTGGCGCAGCGCTTCAACGCCAAGTACGGCCAGACCTTCGTCGTCCCGGAGGCGTTCATCCCGAAGGCCGCCGCCAAGATCCTGGACCTGCAGGATCCGACCGCGAAGATGTCGAAGTCGCGTCCGGACGCCGGTACGGTATACCTGTCCGATGATCCATCAGTCATCAGCAAGAAGATCAAGCGTGCGGTGACCGATACCGACAACGAGATCCGCTACGACCCGGAGACCAAGCCGGGCCTGTCCAACCTGATCTCGATCCACGCCGCTTTCACCGAGGCCAGCCTGGAATCGGTGGAGAAGGACTTCGCCGGCCAGGGCTACGGGGCGTTGAAGGCCGCTACCGCGGAGTCGGTGATCGCATTCGCGCAGCCGTTCGCCGAGCGGACCCGCGAGTTGCTGGACGATCCGATCGAGCTGGACCGGATCCTGGCCCGGGGGGCCGAGCGGGCCCGCGCGGTGGCCGGGCCGACCGTCGCCGATGCCTACGCCAAGGTGGGCTTCTTGCCGCCGGTCCTAGGCTGAGCGGCGATGGCCAACACAATCCGGGTGGGTGTCGCGCTGGCGATACCCGAGCCGCACGCGACCGTGCTGGTCGGCTGGCGCCGCCGGATCGGTGACCCGGAAGCGGACAAGATACCGCCGCACGTGACCTTGCTGCCGCCCACCGACGTCGAGGCCGATCAGCTGGAGCTCGTTGAGAAACACCTGCTGGACGCGGCCGCCAGCGCCCACCCGTTCACCATGCGGCTGGCCGGTACCGGGACGTTCCGACCGGTGTCCCAGGTGGTTTTCGTCCAGGTCTCGGCCGGCATCGCCGAGTGCGAGCAACTGGAGGGCGCGGTCCGGCGCGGCCCGATCGTGCGCGATCTGGACTACCCGTACCACCCGCACGTCACGGTCGGCCATGACATCTCCGATGCCCAGCTGGACGAGGCGTTCGAGGGCCTGCGCGAGTTCGTGGCGCAATTTCACATCGATCGCTTCACCATGTACTCCCAGGACGCTGACCGCGCCTGGCACCGGCACCGGGAATTCATGCTGACCGGGCTCGATGGCTGAGCAGCAGGCCTCGATCAAGCAACGCGTTGGCCAGCGCTGGCAGCGGCTGCGTGCGGACCGTCCGGGCATCGACCACATCGCCCGGGCCTACCAGCACTACCAGTCCAAGCAGGGCAACAACCTGGCCGCGGCGGTCACCTACTTCAGCTTCATGGCGCTGTTTCCCTTGCTATTGCTTGGGGTCGCCGTAACCGCCTTCGTGCTGGCGGCCGATTCGAGCTTGCAGGCCGAGCTGTTCAAGCACCTGGCCGAGCAGGTGCCGGGCAGCCTCGGCAAGACCTTGCACGATGCCATCAACGCCGCGATCAAGCAGCGGGCCGCGGTCGGCGTGATCGGCCTGGCCGGGGTGGCGCTGACCGGGCTGGGCTGGATCGACAACCTGCGCACCGGCGTGGACACCGTCTGGGGACTGCCGAAACGCACTGGCTCGTTCCTGGCCAAGAAGCTCGCCGATGTCCTGGTGCTGGCCGGCCTCGGCCTCGGCGTGGTGGTCTCGCTGGGCATCACCGTCGGTGGTACCGCCACCAGCGGTTACCTGCTGCGCTGGATCGGCGCTGACCGGCTGACCGGTGCCGGCACCGTCACCGCGATCCTGGCGCTGCTGCTGGGCATTGCTGGCAGCATGCTGATCTTCGGATGGGTGCTGATCCGGCTGCCGGACACCAACGTGAGCCGGCGAACCGCGCTGCGAACCAGCCTGCTCGCCGCGGCCGGCTTCGAATTGCTCAAGATCGTCGGAACGATCTACATCGCCCGGGTCACCAAGTCGCCGGCCGGCGCGGTGATCGGGCCGGCGCTGGGCATCCTGGTCTGGATCAACCTGGTGTCGCGGTTCCTGCTGTTCTGCGTTGCCTGGGCGGCCACCGCCGACGATGCCGAGCGGGCGCTGGAACCACTCGACCAGCCGGTGTCGGGCCCGCCGGTGGCGCCGAGCGAGCTGCGGCAGCCGGCCGTCTCGCCGATCGGGCTGGCGGCCGGGTTGGTCAGTGCTGGCGCAGCACTCGGCGCTGGATCGCTCGCCGTCCTGCAATCGCGACGCAGCCGAGCCAGAGACCGCCGGCCACCGCGGCGCCAACCGGCGCCAGCACCATCCAGCGACCGTTCACCGCGGTCGAGCTGCCCGGACGGGGCAGCGAGAACGCGACCGCGTTGCCCAGGCTCGGTGCGGCCAGGGCCGTCCGAACCGCCGGCACCGGGCCGGCCAGGGTGCCGATCGCGGGCACTGCCGGCTTGAGCGCGAAACCCCAGTCGAACAGCGCGCCGGCCTGTTGGTACTGGTCCAGCGGCAGCCGCTGGTCGCGCAGCAGGATCACCCCGAGGGTGCGCCCGTTACGGCGGGCCGCGGCCAGGTAGGTGTGCTGGGCGGCGTCGGTGTAGCCGGTCTTGGCCAGCACCGCTCCTGGCACCGTTTGCAGAAAGTCCTGGGTCTGGTTGTCGAACTGGTAGCTGCCGACCTTGCCGTACTTGCTGGACTTGGGCGGGTAGCTGGCCTGCGGCAGCCGGTCATAGCCGACCAGCCGGGGCTGGCCGAGCGCGGCGCGCAACACCAGCGCCATGTCGTAGGCCGAGGTGAGCTGCTGCCAGCCGTCCAGGCCGGACGGCGTCTGCACGTAGGTGTCGTAGGCGCCCAGCGCGACCGCCTTGGCATTCATCTGCGACACGGTCCGGGCCAGGCCACCGTTGGCCTCGGCCAGCGCCAGCGCGGCGTCATTGCCCGAGACCAGCAGCAGCGCCTCGAACAGCTGGTCGACGGTGTACTTTGCACCGGCCAGCAGCCCGACCGCTGAACCCTCGGCGTTGGCCGCGGCCGGCGACACGGTCACCACCTTGCGACCGGGCAGCTGCGGTCCGACCGTGATCGCGGTCAGGATCTTCAGGATGCTGGCCGGCTGGTAGCGGCCGTGCGGGTCGCGGGCGGCCAGCACCGTGCCGTGGTCGAGATCGGCCAGGATCCAGCTGCTCGCGTCGATGTTCGGCGGCAGTTTCGGCGCGCCGGCCGGCACGATCAGCCCGCGTCCGGCCAGCTGGGCACCGCCGGGCACCGAGCCGTCCGGGGCCCTGCCGCCGGCCGGCGGGTGCGGATCTGGCGCGCTCGGTGAGATCTCGGTCGAGGTTGGTTGCGGAGCGGCCGGCCTGGGCGCGCCTGGTGCGGCCTGGGCGGTGCTCACCGGGGTGCCGAGGCCGATCAGCCCGGCGATCGCGAGCGCGGCACAGCACCGGCTGGCGAGCCCGCTGTGAAATCCGCGCCTGGTCACCGGCTCAGGCTAGCCAGCTTTGCCGGCAAATCGCCGGCAACCGGACGTGCGACGCGCCGTAGCGGCTGGGCGGCGGATACTTGTCGCCATGAAGCTGTCCAGGCGGGCGTCGTTGTTCTTGATCGGGTTCGGGGTCTGGTCGTGGCTGATCTGGCCGACCTTCCTGAAGAACATCTGGAAGGACTCGCGGTCCTGGCACGACGGCATGACCGGGTTCTTCGCGGTGCACCTGGCCCTGACCGTGGTGTCGCTGGCGCTCGGTACCGCGATCGGCTGGCTGGGCGTGCGGGGCTGGCGAGCCAGCCGGGCCGCGGCTGAGCCGGGCCGCCGGGCCGACGATCCGGCCGACGAGCCGGCCGGCAGCGCCGCGGGGCGGTGACCGGTGCCAGACTTCGTCGGCGCGATCGACCAGGGCACCACCAGCACCCGGTTCATGATCTTCGACCATGACGGCAACGAGCGGGGCAAGCACCAGCTCGAGCACTCCCAGATCCTGCCGCGGGCCGGTTGGGTCGAGCACAACCCGATCGAGATCGCCGAGCGAACCAGCGCGGTGCTGCAGACCGCGATCAATTCCGCCGGCCTGGCCGCCAGCGACTTCGCCGCGCTGGGCATCACCAACCAGCGCGAGACCACCGTGGTGTGGAACCGCAAGACCGGGCGTCCGTACGACAACGCGATCGTCTGGCAGGACACCCGCACCGACCGGATCGCCTCGGCTTTGGAGCGTTCCGGTAAGGGTGAACTCATTCGCAGCAAGGCCGGGTTGCCGCCGGCGACCTACTTCAGCGGCGGCAAGATCCAGTGGATCCTGGACAACGTCGACGGGGTGCGGGCCGCGGCCGAGGCCGGCGAGGCGATCTTTGGCACCACCGACAGCTGGCTGCTGTGGAACCTGACCGGGGCCAGCCATGGCGGCGTGCACGTCACCGACGTCACCAATGCCAGCCGGACCATGCTGATGAACCTGGAAACCCTGGATTGGGACGACGAGCTGCTGGCGCTGTTCGACATCCCGCGCGCGATGCTGCCCGAGATCCGGCCGTCCTCGGAGCCGGCCGGCTACGGCGAGCTCTCGGTGCCCGGGGTCGCGGCCGGCATCAGGCTGACCGGCGCGCTGGGCGACCAGCAGGCAGCCATGGTCGGGCAGGTCTGCTTCGCGGCCGGCGAGGCCAAGAACACCTACGGCACCGGCAACTTTCTGCTGCTCAACACCGGCAGCGAGCTGGTGCGCAGCGAGCATGGGCTGCTCAGCACGGTCTGCTACCAGTTCGGCTCCGACGATCCGGTGTACGCGCTGGAAGGCTCGATCGCGGTCACCGGCTCGGCCGTGCAGTGGCTGCGCGACCAGCTCGGCATCATCTCCGGTGCCGCCGAGATCGAGGCGCTGGCCCGGGAGGTGCCCGACAACGGCGGGATGTACTTCGTCCCGGCCTTCTCCGGGCTGTTCGCCCCGTACTGGCGTTCGGACGCGCGCGGCGCGATCGTCGGCCTGTCCCGGTTCAACACCAACGCCCACCTGGCCAGGGCCACCCTGGAGGCGATCTGCTACCAGAGCCGCGATGTCGCCGAGGCGATGGAGTCCGACTCCGGGGTCCGGCTGGACGTGCTCAAGGTGGACGGTGGGGTGACCGCCAACGACCTGTGCATGCAACTGCAGGCCGACATCCTGGGCGTGCCGGTCAGCCGTCCGGTGGTCGCCGAGACCACCGCGCTGGGCGCTGCCTACGCGGCCGGCCTGGCCGTCGGGTTCTGGAAGGATACTGACGAATTAAGGCAAAACTGGAATGAGGACCGGCGCTGGACGCCAACCTGGGACGACCGGCAGCGCGCTGATGGTTATGCCGGCTGGCGCAAGGCGGTGCAGCGGACGCTGGACTGGACCGACGTCGAATAACCGTTTGTCCAGTTTCTGATACATGTTATGTTTTGCGCCCAAGCAACCTCGAAGGGATGTGCCATGAACAAGTCTTTCGTCGTCGTGGCGGCCAGTGTGATGGTGGCCGGCGCGATCGCTACCGCGGCGCCAGCAGATGCCGTGACCATGACGGTGGTACCACGCGCGGTAACTTGCTCGAGTTCAATTTCGGCTGACTACCACACCGGCTCAGCTCATTGCACCGGCACGCTATCCGGGGCATCCCAGTTCCGCGCCGCTGTGACGTTCTGCACGACGGGCAACTGCGGCGTGTTCTACGGTCCTTGGGTTAACTTCGGCGGAACTAGCAGCGTCACCGAGCCTTCGGCATATGTCAACGGCCCGAATGGTGTTGGAGTGCAGTTCCGGTAGAAGCGGTTCAAGCTGCATTATCGCGCTGGGTCGCGCTCTGGATACTCCGCGGCCGGACGCGACCCAGCCGGTAGCAGAGGGTGCATCGCCGCTTGGCAACAATGTGATGACAACCCGAGCCCGATTCGGAGCCCGCAACCTCGACGGACTACGGTATCGCCGATCGGGGATAGTGCATCCCTGCAGTATTCTGATATGTGAGGGAGACAGTCTTGCGTCACCTGAATGGGACGGCCGTCATCGCGACAGCAGCCGCGGCAGCCGTGCTGCTGGCTGGCTGTGGGTCGAAGAAGGCCACCACCACCAACTCGGCCGGTAACTCCGGTTCTACCGGTTCCAGCGCCCCGGCCGCCAACTTCAAGGCGTGCATGGTCACCGACACCGGCGGCATCGACGACAAGTCGTTCAACGCCGCTGCCTGGCAGGGCATGCAGAAGGCCCAGTCCGACGGCAAGGCGACGGTGTCCTATGTGCAGTCCAAGCAGGAGACCGACTACACCACCAACATCTCCTCACTGCTCACGCAGAAGTGCGGCCTGATCGTCACCGTCGGTGGTCTCATGCGCGACGCTACCCGGGCGGCTGCCACTGCCAACCCGAACCAGAACTTCGTCGAGGTCGACTCGGACGGCAATGGCAAGAACCTGCAGGGCCTGCAGTTCAACACGGCCCAGGCTGGCTTCCTTGCCGGTTACCTTGCCGCCGGCTACTCCAAGAGCGGCAAGGTTGCCACCTACGGCGGCCTGAAGATCGCCCCGGTCACCGTCTACATGGACGGCTTCCAGGAGGGCGTGCAGTACTACAACAAGCAGAAGTCCAAGAGCGTGCAGGTGCTCGGCTGGGACGAGGCGAAGCAGAACGGTAGCTTCGCGGCCTCCTTCGTTGACCAGAACAAGGGCCAGCAGCTGGCCACCAACTTCGTCGCCCAGGGCGCCGACGTGATCTTCCCGGTCGCTGGTGGCACCGGCCTGGGTAGCGCGGCCTACGCGAAATCATCCGGCAAGGCGACCGTGATCTGGGTCGACACCGACGGCTTCGTCTCGGCACCGCAGTACGGCGCGGTGTTCCTGTCCACTGCTGAGAAGAACATGGCCGACGCGGTCACCAAGGCCGTCGAGGACGCCTCGGCCGGCACCCACGCGACCAGCGACTTCATCGGCACCCTGTCCAACCAGGGGGTCGGTCTGGCCCCGTTCCACGACCTCGACAGCAAGGTCGACTCGACCCTGAAGTCCGAGCTGGACGCGGTCAAGGCCGACATCATCTCGGGCAAGATCACCATCACCTCGCCCTCGCAGCCGAAGTAGTCGCTGCGGCTCGAAGCACCACAGCCGACGCTGCGCTGGTTTGATTACCAGCGCAGCGTCGGTTCATGTCACGGGGACGTCCACGCCAGCGGGCGGCCCGAGCGGTTCGAGAAGGGGAGCGGCTGATGCGGCTCGAACTCCAGGGCATCACCAAGCGGTTCGGCGCGCTGGTTGCCAACGACTCGATCGACCTGGTCGTGGAATCTGGCGAGATTCATGCGCTGCTCGGTGAGAACGGCGCGGGCAAGTCCACCCTGATGAACGTGCTGTACGGGCTTTACCAGCCCGACGGCGGCCAGATCCTGCTCGATGGCCAGCCGCGTAGCTTCACCGGACCCGGCGAGGCGCTAGCAGCCGGTATTGGCATGGTGCACCAGCACTTCATGCTGGTGCCGGTGTTCACCGTCGCCGAGAACGTGATGCTCGGCAACGAGTGGACCAGCGGCCCGCTCGGGGTGCTCGACCGCAAGGCTGCCCGGGCCAAGGTGTCGGAGCTGTCCGAGCGCTACGGCCTGGCCGTCGACCCGGACGCGCTGGTGGCCGACCTGCCGGTCGGCGTCCAGCAACGGGTCGAGATCCTCAAGGCGCTGCTCGGTGAGGCCAAGGTGCTGATCCTGGACGAGCCGACCGCGGTGCTCACCCCGCAGGAGGCGGCGGAGCTTTTTGGCATCGTGCGCGAGCTGACCACGCAGGGCACCTCCGTCATTTTCATCACGCACAAGCTCAACGAGGTGCTCGAGATCT
>JBDSAN010000146.1:0-3090 GCA_039922115.1 Jatrophihabitantaceae bacterium | reverse complement strand
GGGCTCCGACGATCGTCAAGGGCGCAAGCTACCGCCCCGGCGAGTCCGGACTCGCCGGGGTGGTTCACCGAGCATTGCGGATATATCTAGCACCGACCACGCAGGCTCAGACCTGCAGTACCTCGACCCCGGCCGCGACCACTCGCGCCACCAGCCCGGGGTCGGCCTCGGTATCGGTGATCAGCACGTGCACCTCGTCCAACCGCACGATCTGGGCGAAGGTCGACTCCCCCAGCTTGGACGAGTCGGCTACCACCACGATCCGCCGGGCCTGCCTGGCAATCCGGGCGTTCACCTCAGCCTCAGCCTCGCTATGCGAACTCGCCCCGTGCACCAGGTCGAAGGCATCCACCCCGAGCACAGCGACGTCCAGCCGAAGCTGGCTGAGCACCGGAATGCTCAATGGCCCGATCAGCTCATACGATTGCGCCCGCGGCACCCCGCCGAGCACCACGATCTTCACATGCCGGCGCACCGCCAGCTCATTGGCGATGTTCAGTGCGTTGGTGACCACCGTGATCGACGTCCCGGCCTCGCCACCGTGCAGGTCCGCGCGCGTCGCCAGCGCCCGGGCAACCTCAGTGCTGGTGGTGCCGCCGTTCAACCCGACCACCGCACCGAGTGGCACCAATTCGGCAGCCGCCCGCGCGATCCGCAGCTTCTGCTCGACCCGGCGCACCGACTTGTACCGCAGCGGCAGGTCATAGGCCGTACTGTTGCTGACCGCCCCACCGTGGGTCCGGGTCAGCAGTTGCTGCGCAGCGAGCGCGTCCAGGTCGCGTCGCACGGTGGCCGCCGAAACGGCCAGCTTGCCGGCCGCATCGTCGACGCTGACATGACCGTCCGCAGACAGCAATTCGAGCAGCTTGTTCAGGCGCTCGTACTTTGACACTGTCCGGCTCCCAGCTACTTCACTGAGCCGGCCGTCAGCCCGCCCACCAGATACTTCTCGATCACCGCAAACAGTATGACAACCGGAACAATGGCGACAAGCGATGCCGCGAACAACTGGTCCCAGTGCTGGGAATACCCCGTCACGTACGAGTTGATCCCGACCGTCAGCGGCTTCTTCGCATCGTCTTGCATTAAAGTCAGCGCGACCACGTACTCGTTCCAGGCAGCGATGAAAGTGAATACCACCGCGGTCACCAGCCCCGGCTTGGTCAGCGGCAGCATAATCCGCCACAGCGTGCCCAGCCGTGAGCAGCCGTCCAGATCTGCTGCCTCCTCCACCTCAACCGGGATCGAGGAGAAGAAGCCATGCAGGATCCACACCGCGAACGCCAGGTTGAACGCCGCGTTGGTCAGGATGATCGCCAGGTAGGTGTTGACCAGATCGGCTTCGAAGAACTCCCGGTAGATGCCCACCACCAGCGAGGTGGGCGAGAACATCTGAGTGACCAGCACCAGCAGCAGAAACGGCGTCCGCCCGGGAAACTTGAACCGAGCGGTCGCATAGGCCGCCGGCACCGACACCACCAGCACGATCGCCGTCGAGCTGGCTGCCACCAGCAGCGAGGTCTTCAGCCAGTTCAAGAACCGGTCATCGGACAGCACGGTGCCGAAGGTGTTCCACTGCCATTGCCGGGGAAACAGCGTCGGCGGCGAGGCCAGCACGTCCGAACTCGGCCGCAACGCATCCAGCAGCATCACCAGGTATGGCGCGAGAAACACCAGCGCCACCGAGAAGCCGGCCAGCGGCAGCACGAATCGGCGGGCTCGACGCCAACCGGCCGGCCGGGGAGCAGCGACCGGCACCGCAGCGGCCGCATCGGCCCGCGCACCGGACAGCAGCGTCATCGGACCGCCTCCTGCCAGCTGACCACCCGCAGGTAGATCATCACCACCACCAGGATCAGCAGCACGTTGAACACCCCGGCCGCAGCCGACATCCCCACGCTGTGCTCAGCGCTCTTGAACGCCAGCTTGTACATGAAGGTGATCGAGGTGTCGTGGGCATAGCCCGGATTGCGATCGTTGAGCGTGTAGACGATCGGGAATGAGTTGAAAACATAGATGATATTGAGCACGCTCGCGATCAGCAGCGCCGGCCGCAGCAGCGGCAGGGTGATCTGGCGGTAGAGCTGCCAGGGACCGGCGCCGTCGATCCGGGCCGCCTCCAGCACGTCGTCGCTGATCGCGCTCAGCCCAGCCAGCAACACGTAAATGGTGAACGGCAGCGACACGAACACGCCGACCAGGATCATCGACGGCATCGTCCAGTGGTCATCACCGAGAAAGTCCACCGGACGAGGCAGGATGTGCAGAAAGACCAGCAGCCTGTTGATCAGGCCGTGGTAGAAGTCGAACAGCAGGGTGAACAGCCGCGCGGTAATCACCAGGGACGCCGCCCACGGCACGATGATCGCCCATCGCACCACCCGCCGGCCGAAGAACTCCTTGGACAGCAACTGCGCCAAGCCCAGGCTGATCACGATGGTGATCGCAACGACCGCGACCACCCACTCGGCGGTGTTCTTCAAGACGGTGCCGAGGTCGGGATGGTCGAGCACCTTGCGAAAGTTGCTCAGGCCGGCCGACCCGGTACGCAGCCCGGTGATCGAATACTCCCCCAGCGCTGCTTTGACCAGCTCGATCGCCGGGTAGATCACCACCCCGGCGATCAGTACCAGCGCCGGGCTGAGCCACACCAGTGCGACCCAGCCCGGCAGGCGACCGCGCCGCGAGCGGTTGACCAGAGCCACCCTCAGCCGCCCGCTTCGGCGGTCTTCTGCAGCGCGTCCAACACCTTCTTCGGGTCACCACTAGGCGCGACCGCGGCGCCGATCTGCTGCTGCACCGCCAGCAGCACCTTGTCCCAGACCGGATCCTGGTTCGGGGTCAGGTGCACGTTCGGCAGCGTGTCGATGTAGACCTTCAGCGCCGGCTCGGACTTGAACACGTCCAGCCCGGACTTGGTGACCGGCAGGAAGCCCTCGGCCTTGATGAAGGTATTCACCTGATCGGGCTGGTAGTACAGCTCGTAGAAATCCTTCAACGCCTGCTGGTTACCGTTCTTCTTAAAGGCGTTCAGGTAGTCAGTGACGCCGTAGGTCTGCGGCGCGATGCCCCCGTTGGTCGGCATCGGCG
>JBDSAN010000145.1:0-3027 GCA_039922115.1 Jatrophihabitantaceae bacterium | reverse complement strand
ACCGCGGCGATGTTGAGCGCCTCGTGGGTGTCGCCCTCGCTGGTGGCGCCGTCGCCCAGCAGCACCACGGCCACGGTGTCCTCGCCGGCCAGCCGTGCGGCGTGGGCCAGGCCGACCGCGTGCAGCGTGTTGGTGGCCAGCGGCGTGCACTGGGTGGCGGTGCGGTGCAGGTACGGGTCATAGCCGCAGTGCCAGTCCCCGCGCAGCAGGGTCAGCACCTCGACCGGATTGATGCCCCGGCTGACCATCGCCATCGAGTCCCGGTAGGTCGGGAACAGCCAGTCGCGCTCAGCCATCGCCACCACCGCCGCGACCTGGCAGGCCTCCTGGCCACGCGAGGACGGGTACACCGCGAGCCGTCCCTGCTTGGTCAGCGCGGTGGCCTGGCTGTCGAACCGGCGCCCGAGCACCATCCGGCGGTGCAGTTCCAGCAGCACCTCATCCGACGGCATCGTCTCTGCCTGGCCGCTGAACTGGCCCTCGGCATCGATCAGGCAGCGCGGTTGTGGGCTGGGCAGCAGGGCAGCATCGTTGATGACCGTCATGGCCCAAGTGTGCGGTTATCGAGGCCGATCTTCCAGAAATGAGCCTTCATTCAAGACATCTGGCTGCGGTGGCGCTAGAATCCCGCACTATGTCCAGCGAACCGTCCGGCGAGGGCGTCGACGGTAGACAACTGGTTCGGCCGGCCGGCCCGGTCAGCATCGACGACACCGACCGATCGATCATTGCCGAGTTGCGCGCGGACGGCCGGATGTCGATGCGGGCGCTCGCCGACAAGCTGCATATCTCCCGGGCGAGCGCCTACACCCGGGTCGAGCGGCTGGTCGGCGATGGCGTGATCACCGGCTACAGCGCGACCATCGACCCGGAACGGTACGGTTTCGGCATCTCGGCCTACGTGTATCTCAAGATCAGCCAGCATTCCTGGAAGGCGGTCCGTCGCCGGATCATGCAGATTCCCGAGGTGTGGCACTGCGCGCTGGTATCCGGCGACAACGACCTGGTGCTGCTGGTACGCACTCACGACGCGGCCAGCATGCGGGATCTGGTGCTGAACACCTTTCAGACCATGCCGGACGTGCAGTCCACCCAGACCGTGCTGATCCTGGACGAGCTGACCGGCCCGGCCGCCACCGGCTAGCTGTCCGGGCCGCTTCGGTTCGTGCGGTGAGTTCCCGGCCCGGCCCGCGCGAGTGGGCAGTTGCCGGCAGCGCTGCTCCGCGAGTGGGCAGTTGCGCCTCGAATGGGTGTTTCTAACTACCCATTCGAGCCCGAACTGGCCACTCGTCAGACGGCGCCCGCCGGCACTGCCCACTCGTCAGACGGCGCCCGCCGGAACTGCCCACTCGTCAGACGGCGCCCGCCGGCACTGGCCACTCGTCAGACGGCGCCCGCCGGAACTGCCCACTCGTCAGACGGCGGCCGCCGGAACGCCCACTCGTCAGACGGCGGCCGCCGGAACGCCCACTCGTCAGACGGCGCCAGCCGGCGCTGCCCACTCGTCAGACGGCGCCCGCCCGAACTGCCCACTCGTCAGACGGCGCCCGCCGGAACTGGCCACTCGTCAACGCCCGACCCAACAGTCGGCAGGCGTGGCCAGCTCAGTGGCTCAGCCGAGGGCATCGGCGATGATCGCGCGGGCCTCGTCCTGGATCACGGCCAGCTGCGCCGGCCCGTCGAAGGACTCGGCGTAGAGCTTGTAGACGTCCTCGGTGCCCGACGGTCGGGCGGCGAACCAGCCCCGGTCGGTGGTCACCTTCAATCCGCCGATCGAGGCGCCGTTGCCCGGCGCGGTTGTGAGCCGGGCGGTGATCGGGTCACCGGCCAGGGCCGATGCGGTCACCGCCGAGGGCGACAGCTTGCCGAGCACCGCCTTCTGTTCCCGGGTGGCCGGCGAGTCGATCCTGGCGTAGGCCGGCGCACCGAACCGCGAGGTCAGCTCGGCGTAGTGTGCCGATGGCGATTTGCCAGTTACCGCAAGGATTTCCGAGGCCAGCAGGCAGGCGATGATGCCGTCCTTGTCGGTCGTCCACACCGAACCGTCCAGTTGCAGGAAGGACGCCCCGGCCGACTCCTCGCCGCCGAAGCCGACCGAACCGTCGAGCAACCCTGGCACGAACCACTTGAACCCGACCGGCACCTCGATCAGCGTGCGCCCGAGTGAGGCGGCCACCCGATCGATCATCGACGAGCTGACCAGGGTCTTGCCGATCGCGGCATCCGGCCGCCAGCCGGGCCGGTTGCCGAACAGGTAGCCGATCGCCACCGCCAGGTAGTGGTTCGGGTTCATCAGCCCGGCGTCCGGTGTCACGATGCCGTGCCGGTCGGAGTCGGTGTCGTTGCCGGTAGCGATATCGAAGTCGGCTTGCCTCGCGATCAACGACGCCATCGCCGACGGGGACGAGCAGTCCATCCGGATCTTGCCGTCCCAGTCCAGGGTCATGAAGCCGAACTGCGGGTCGACCGACGGGTTGACCACGGTCAGGTCCAGGCCGTGCCGGGAGCCGATCTCGGCCCAGTACGCCACCGAAGCCCCGCCCAGCGGGTCGGCCCCGATCCGTACCCCGGCCGAGGCGATCGCGGCCAGGTTCAGCACGTTCGGCAAAGCCGAAACGTAGTTGTCCAGAAAGTCGTAGCGGCCGACGCAATCGGCGGCGATCGCCCGCTCGTAAGGCAGCCGGCGCAGCCCGGTCAGCGAGCCGGCCAGCAGCTCGTTGGCCCGGTCCTGGATCCAGCCGGTGATCTCGGTGCCGGCCGGTCCGCCGTCCGGCGGGTTGTACTTGAAGCCGCCGTCGCCGGGCGGGTTGTGCGATGGGGTGACTACGACGCCGTCGGCCCGATGGGCAGGGCCCGAAGCGTTGTGGCTCAGGATCGCCAGTGACAGCGAGGGTGTCGGGGTGTAGCCGTCGCGCGAGTCGATCAGGACGGTGACCTCGTTGGCGGCGAACACCTCTAGCGCGGTCCGGGCCGGGAACTCACCGCACGAACCGAAGCGGCCCGGACAGCTAGCCGGTGGCGGCCGGG
>JBDSAN010000144.1:0-4692 GCA_039922115.1 Jatrophihabitantaceae bacterium | reverse complement strand
GGTGACCAACTCGGCCAGTAGCCCGTCCAGTCCGTCCGCTGCCCCGAGTACCCCCGGTGCGACCGGTCCGTCCTACCTGCCGGCCGGCGAGCAGGGCGATCGTTCGCAGGTGCCGTGGCAGCTGGTCGGTGCCGGCTGGACGCTGGCGCAGTGGACCGGCAGCAGCCAGGTCTCGGACAACGGCCTGGCCAACCCGATCCGTGATCAGGCCGAGTCGATCTTCCTGGTCGATCCGGTCGGCGGCCGCTACCTGATTACCGGCTTCGCCAGCGGCGACCAGTGGACGTTGCAGGACTGGTCAGCCGACGGGCAGATCGCCTTGCTGCGCGGACCGGGCTCGGAGGTGTGGTCGAAGGTGGCGATCCTCGACCTGTCCACCGGCCAGCTTCAGGCCTTGCCGGTGCCGGGCGGGCTGACCGCCGAAAGCCTGCTTGCCGGCCAGGACGGTCGCTCGGTACTGGTCGACTCCGCTGGCGGCTTCCAGCAGCTGAGCGATACGGGTGAGCAGCAACTTCGCTTCCCGCGCACGGTCGCCGGGAACACGGGGCTGGAGCACGCCACGATCTCGCCGGACCGCGGCCTGATCGCCTTCGGGACGGACAAGTCGATGGTGTTGCTGACCGCATCGGCGACATTCGTGCGCACCCTCGATGGTCCCGGGTTGGGCACCGGCTGCCGTCCCCTGCGTTGGTCCAGCGACCAGCAGCTGATCGCACAGTGCGACTCCGGCTACTGGTTGGTCCCGGATTCGGGCGCCGCGCCGACCAAGCTATCGGACCGGTCCGCCGCCGGCAGCCAGGTGCAGGACGCGATGCCGGTCGGCAACGTCGTGTTGATCGCGGTCGGTACCAGCTGCGCTGACTCGGGCCTGGCGTCCGCCGAGCCCGGCGGCCAACCCACACCGGTGCAGCTAGGCCCAGCGGCCGGCGCGGGTGGCGTCAGGTTCGTCCAGGCCGGGCCAAGTACGGTGCAACTGCTGTCACGAGGCGGCTGCGGCTACGCCGCAACGCTCACCTCGCGCGACATCGACACCAGCACTGACACCACGCTGCTCGGTGATCAGGTGAACGGCGGCGGTGTTATCGCAGCGGTCGGCTACCACGGCACGGTGGGCTGACCAAGCAGGCTGACCAATATGGGCTGACCGGTTGGCAAGTAGCCGGCTACAGGATCGGTTCGGGTTGGTAGCCGGCGGCCGCGGGGTCGTCGGCTACCGCCGCTTCAACGGCGGCGATCACCGCGCTGACCTGGGCTTGCGCCGCGCCGGTGAAGCTGAGCGGTTCGGCGAGCAGGCCGTCCAGGCTGGCCGCGTCCAGGCCGAGCCGAGGATCAGCTGCCAGCCTGGCCAGCAGGTCGTTGCCGGCCGCGCCCTGCTCGCGCATGTCCAACGCCACCCGGACGGCGTGTTCCTTGATCGCCTCGTGCGCCTGCTCGCGGCCGGTGCCGGCTCGGACGGCCGCCATCAGCACCTTGGTGGTCGCCAGGAACGGCAGGTAGCGGTCCAGCTCCCGGGCGATCACGGCCGGGAAGGCACCGAAGTCGTCCAGCACAGTCAGCGTGGTTTCGAGCAGGCCGTCGATGGCGAAGAACGCATCGGGCAGCGCGACCCGGCGCACCACCGAGCAGCTGACATCGCCCTCGTTCCACTGGTCACCAGCCAGCTCACCGGCCATCGAGGCGTACCCGCGCAGGATCACCGCGAAGCCGTTGATCCGCTCGGCCGATCGGGTGTTCATCTTGTGCGGCATCGCCGACGAGCCGACCTGGCCCGGCTTGAAACCCTCGGTGACCAGCTCGTGGCCAGCCATCAGCCGCAAGGTCTTGGCAAAACTCGACGGCGCCGCGGCCAGCTGCACCAGGCAGCTCAGCACTTCGTAGTCCAGCGAGCGTGGGTAGACCTGGCCGACGCTGGTCAGCACCCGCTCGAAACCGAGGTGGGTGGCAACCCGCTGTTCCAGCTCGGCCAGCTTGGCGGTGTCGCCATCGAGCAGGTCGAGCATGTCCTGAGCGGTGCCGGCCGGGCCCTTGATGCCCCGCAGCGGGTAGCGGGCCAGCAGGTCGTCCAACCTGCCGAGGGCGACCAGCAACTCATCAGCCACGGTGGCGAACCGCTTGCCGAGGGTGGTGGTCTGGGCGGCCACGTTGTGCGAGCGACCAGCGAGCACCAGCGTCTGATACTCCGCTGCCCGGCGGGCCAGCCGCACCAACACGGCGAGCACCTTCGTCCGCACCAGCTGCAAGCCCGAACGAAGCTGCAACTGCTCGACGTTCTCGGTGAGGTCGCGGCTGGTCATGCCCTTATGGATCTGCTCGAAGCCGGCCAGCGCCGAGAACTCCTCGATCCGGGCCTTCACGTCATGCTTGGTCACTCGTTCCCGAGCCGCGATCGAGGCCAGGTCGACCGAACCGACCCCGTCGTCCACGACCTTCTGGTAGGCCTCGACGGCGCCGGTTGGAGTGGCGATGCCGAGGTCCTGCTGCGCCTGCAGGACGGCCAACCACAGCCGGCGCTCGGCCACCACCTTGTGCTCAGGGCTGAACAGCTCAGCCATCGCGGTGGAGGCGTAGCGGTCGGCCAGCACGTTCGGGATCGTGGGCTTGTCAGTCACCGCTCCATTGTCTCGCACCGGGCGCGGCAGTCCGTCCTACCCTGGCTGGTCATCTCGAGTTGAGCTCGAGTTCACACCGAGCTAGCGGCCATCACCTAGGCTGCCGACGCAGACCCTCCGCAAACCCATCAGATAGGACGCTGCCTTGCCAACGTTGGACATCAGCCGTCGCCAACTGCTCGCCTCCGCCGTGGTCGGCACCGCCGGTGCGGCATTCTTGCCAGCTATGCCGGCATTCGCGCAAACCAGCAAGCACGACCAGGCCTTCCGGCTGACCGTGCTCGGTACCACCGACACCCACGGCAACATCCTGAACTGGGACTACTTCAAGGACGCCGAGTACGACGACGCCGCACACAACGACGTCGGCCTGGCCAAGATCTCGACCCTGGTGTCGGCGATGCGCGCCGAGCGCGGCCGGTGCGCCACCCTCACCCTGGACGCCGGCGACACCATCCAGGGCACCCCGCTGTCCTATTACTACGCCCGGATCGACCCGATCACCGGAGCCAAGGCCCCGATCCACCCGATGGCCGCGGCGATGAACGCAATCGGCTACGACGCCGCGGCACTGGGCAACCACGAGTTCAACTACGGCGTGGAAACCCTGCGCAAGTTCCAGTCCCAGCTGCACCACCCGCTGCTCGGCGCGAACGCGCTGGACTGGAACACCGGCAAGGCGGCGTTCCCGGAATTCATTATTAAGAAGGTACGGGTCGGCGATCATCGCGGTCACGGTGACGACCACCGGCACGATGACGGTCACGGCGAGTACGTGAAGGTCGGCATCGTCGGCCTGGTCACGCCCGGTTGTGCCATCTGGGACAAGGCGAATCTGGACGGCAAGATCAAGTTCAACGGCATCGTCGAGCAGGCCAAGATCGTCATCCCGAAGGTGCTCAAGGCCGGCGCCGACGTGGTGATCGTGTCCTGCCACTCCGGCGCCGACACGTCCTCCTCCTACGGCGACGCGCTGCCCTGGCCGGAGAATGCCTCGACACTGCTGGCCCAGCAGGTGCCCGGCATCGACGCGATCCTGGTCGGGCACGCCCACGTCGAGATCGCGCAGCGGTTCGTCACCGGCCCGGACGGGGTCAAGCAGGTGCTGCTGTCCGAACCGCTCAAGTGGGGCGAGCGGCTGACCGTGATGGATCTGGACCTGGTCCGCCAGCACGGTAAGTGGACGGTCGCCACGTCCAGCTCGACGGTGCTCAACGCCAACACGGTGCCCGAGGACCCGCACCTGGTGAAGCTGGTGACCAAGCAGCACGCCGCCGTTCGGGCTTATGTCAACGGGGTAATCGGCACTTCTACCGCAGCGATGTCGGCGGCGACCTCACGCTATGAGGACACCGCCGCGATGGACTTCATCAACTACGTCCAGGCCGATGCGGTGAAGAAGGCGCTGGCCGGTAGCAGTTCGGCGAGCCTGCCGGTGCTGTCGATCGCCGCCCCGTTCAACTCGGCGGCCGCGATCCCGGCCGGCAACGTGACGGTGCGCGACGTGGCCGGGCTCTACATCTTTGACAACACCCTGCTGGGCATCGTGTTCACCGGCGCGCAGGTCAAGGCGTACCTGGAGTTCTCGGCAACCTACTTCAAGCAGATCAGCGGCACCGGCCCGTTCACGCCCGACCAGCTGACCAACGCGGTCACCCCGATCGCGCCGGGCGGCACGCCGGACTACAACTACGACATCATGGGCGGTTTGGACGCCGACCTGAACTACGACATCGACATCGCCCAGCCAACCGGGTCGCGGATCAAGAACCTGACCTACGCCGGGACGGCGGTCACCGACAGCCAGCAGTTCGTGATCGCGATCAACAACTACCGGCAGTCCGGCGGTGGCAACTACCCGGGCGTCAAGACCGCGCCGGTGGTCTACAACGCCCAGGTCGAGATTCGCCAGTTGATCATCGACTGGGTGAGCACCAACAAGAACATCGACCCGACGGTGTTCTCGCACCAGGACTGGAAGCTGGTGTCCGGCGGGGCGCCGATCACCATCACCGGCTGACCCCGGCAGGCAACCTCGTCCCGCCGTTGGGACGAGGTTGCCTGCCGTCACGACACCGCTTGC
>JBDSAN010000143.1:0-7631 GCA_039922115.1 Jatrophihabitantaceae bacterium | reverse complement strand
AACCGGCAACCGCGGCGGTGACCGCGGCCGGAAAGCTCAGCTGCGGCACGCCGTAAGGCGCCAGGATCGCGATCGCTCCGCTGAAACCGAGCAGGCTCACCCCGACATTGCCCCAGAAGCCGAACTGGTCGAGCATGCCTAGCGTGCGGGGCGCGGCCTCGGTCAACGTCACCGGAGCTTCGGTGGCCGAACCAGCCGAGCCCGCCAAATCCTCAGCACGCAAATCAGACGTCGGAATATCGACAGCCATAGTTACCTCTCTCCCTTCGCCGGTATTAGCCGGATCAGGTTCAAGCGGTCGGCGGCCGGGCAACCGGATGGTTGCGTTGCCGCCCTCTCAGCCCGATCTGCCGGGCTCCCGCGGGGACTGCCTAAGGTTAGTACGTGTCCCCCGGTCTTCCCACCGATCCCCGCCCGCGGCCCGTCCCGATCGCGTTGACCATCGCGTCATCGGACTCCGGCGGCGGCGCCGGCATCCAGGCCGACCTGAAAGCCTTCGCGCGTTGCGGCGTGCACGGCACGTCGGCGATCGTGGCGCTGACCGCACAGAACACCCGGGGCGTCAGCGCTGTCCACGAATGCCCACCAGAATTCATCACCGCCCAACTGGCCGCCCTGTTCGAGGACCTGGCGCCGGACGCGATCAAGTGCGGGATGCTGTTTTCCGAACCGGTCATCACCGCCGTTGCCGAGGCACTGATCGGACGCAATCTCGCTTTGGTGCTGGACCCAGTGATGATCGCCTCGTCCGGGGCCAGGCTGCTGCAGCCACAGGCGGTACGAGCGCTGGTGGCGCTGCTGTTCCCGCTGGCCAGCGTGGTGACCCCGAACCTGATGGAGGCCCAGTCGCTCACCGGCTTGGCGACCGAGGATCGAGCGGTCCTCGCCGAGGCCCTGGTCGGGCTCGGGGCCAGGGCGGCGCTGGTTACCGGCGGGCACGGTGCGCGCCCGATCGACCATCTCTACGCCGACGGTGCCCACCTGCAGATCCCGGTGGCCCGGCACCGGGTCGCGGCCACTCACGGCGCCGGCTGTACCCACTCAGCGGCGCTGGCGGCCTGCCTGGCCCGCGGTGACACCATCGTCGATGCGGCCCGCCGGGCGGCCTTGGTTGCCAGTGCAGCGGTCGCTGCCGGCTTGGCTGGGCTAGGCGGCGGCGACGGCCCGGTGGACGTCCTCGCGGTGGGCGAGCGCCGACCACCCGAACTGGCTCAGGACGCGCTGGCTCATGACGCGACGTAGCCGGCACCGACCAGCGGCGCAAATTCCAGTTGGGCGCCGCGGTCAATGGCGTATCGACAGTCAGAATAACGGCAAAGGCCGGTACGGAGCGGCCCGGCGATGAGGTCCCAGGCGCCGCTGATCGAGCCACCGACCACCAGCTGATCCACCCCGAACCGCTCCAGCCAGGGTCCGACCACCTCGCCGAGGATGGTGAATGCCCGCTCGAAGACCTGCACTGCGGTGGCGTCACCGGCCCGGGCCCGGTCAGCGATCTCCTTTACATCGCAGTCCTCGCTAGTATCGGCCAGTTGGGCATACGCACGACGGAGCGCCCGCCGCGACACCCAGTCCTCCAGCGGCAGTCCGTCCCGGTCGAGCAGGTGAACCTCAGCCTCCGGCGGCACCGACTGGCCGGCGTCGACCACGGTGCCCCGGTCGAGAAAGGCCGACCCGATCCCGGTCCCCAGGGTCAGCGCCGCGCACCTGGTGGCGCCCACGGCGGCTCCGATCAGCCACTCCCCGATCAGAAATGCGCTGGCATCATTGACGAATCGAATCGCGCCGGGTCGGTCCGGCAATAGGTCGTACAGCGCCGACCCGACGTCCACCCCCGCCAATCCCTCGAACTTGCCGACGCCCCGGTAGTGCGCGATACCGCCGAGGTAGTCGAAGGGTCCAGGCATCGCCACCCCCCAGGACGCGCCCGACGGGGCGCCCAGACCGGCGGCTGCCGAGGCCAGTTCGGCCAGCAGCTCGTCAGCGTCGGCGTCGGCGCGCAACTGGAACCGGGACACCTCGCTGACCAGCCAACCGTCCGGATCGACCCAGGCCGCGCTGACGTGGGTGCCACCGACCTCGAGCACCGGGATCGAATCACCGGGCTGTGCCTGCCGAGCGGCCACTAGTTCAGACCGAGTTTGAGCAGGGCGTTCTCGATAACCTCCATCAACGCCGGGTGAATCCAGTACTGACCGCGCGCGAACTCCGGAACCGGCAGCCCGAAGGTCATCGCCGCGATCAGCGGCTGGATCAGGTTCGAGGCCTGGTAACCCATCAGGTGCGCGCCGAGCAGCAGGCCGGTTTCCGGATCGGCGATCAGCTTGCAGATCCCGGTCTGATCCTCCATCGCCCAGCCGTAGGCGGTGTCCCCGTAATCCTGGGTGATCGCGCGATATTGCCGGCCCGTGCCGCGCAACTCGTCCTCGGTGCAACCCACCGTGGCGATCTGCGGGTCGGTGAACACCGCCGACGGGACGAACCGGTGGTCGAACTCGCGCAGCGCCTCGGGATGCACCAGGTTGTGCGCGACCACTCGGGCCTCATGGTTGGCAACGTGCTTGAGCTGATAGTCGGAACTGACATCGCCCAGCGCCCAGATTCCGTCGACATTCGTGCGGCCGTAGCAGTCCACCTCGACCCGGCCGTCGGACAGCGACCGCACGCCGGCGGCGGCTAGGCCCAGCCGGTCAGTGTTCGGGACGCGCCCGGTCGCCACCAGCAGCAGGTCCCCCGTCGCGGCCGAACCGTCCGTGAAATCAAGCCTGATCTCGCCCTGCTGTCCGCTGACCTTGGCCAGCTCGGCGCCCAGGCGTAGCTCCCATTTACCGGCTACCACCTGGGTAAACCGGTCCGCGATCTCACCGTCGAGGTGGCGCAGCAGCTTCGTGCTGCGCGCGATCACGCTCACCTGGCAACCGAGGCCTGCGAATACATGGGCGAACTCGGTGGCGATATAGCCGCCGCCGAGAATCAGCAACCTGCTCGGCAGTGCCTCGATCCGCATGATCGTGTCGGAGGTGTGAAACGGCACGCCTGAATCGACCACCATCGGTGGCACCATCGGCCGGCCGCCGGTCGCAATCACGATCTGGTCGGCGGTCAGCGTCGCGCCAGTGCTGACCTGGATCGACTTCGGCCCGACGAACTCGCCATGACCGAGGAACGTGGTGGTGTTGGAGCCGTTGGTGCGGTAGTCCTGCCCACCGGCCGAGATCGGATCGATCCGGCCGAAGATCCGGTCCCGGATATCGGTCCACCGGACCTGATCGACGTGCGCGTCCACCCCGTACCGGCTGGCGTGCCGCGCGGAGTCGGCGACCTCGGCCGCGTAGACGTACATCTTGGTAGGTATGCAACCGACGTTCAGGCACGTCCCGCCGAAGGTGCCGGACTCGATGATCGCGACCCGCTTGTCGTCGAAGTCCGGGGTGACCAGCGAGTTGCCGGAACCGGTGCCGATGATTGCCAGATCGAAGTCGCCTAAGGTAGCTGCCACGATGGCTCAGCCTACGGCGTGGATCAGCCAACGCTCCAGCGTGCGGGCACCCAGGAAGGCTCAGGTGTCGAGATTGCGCTCGCGCAACAGCACGATCAGTTCCTGCTGTGAACGAACCCGAAGCTTGCGAAATACCGAGGACAGGTGATTGCGCACGGTGCTCTGGCTGACGAACAGCTGCCGCGCAATCACCGGAACCCGGTCGCCGAGCAGCAGCATCCGGACCACCTCGAACTCGCGCCGGGACAGCCGCGCCAGCCCGGGTACCGAATCGTCCAGCTGCCGTGCCGCGTCCGGTGACTCGAGCCGGTTTCCGCGCAGGTACTCAGCAACCATCGCCTCCACCTGGGAGTCCGGCTCACCGTCCTGGCCTCGGGCCGACCGGCCGATCGGCGTGCCGCTACCGCCACGCCGTTCGAGCTCGTGTTCCAGCAGCTTGCGCACGGTGAGGTCGATGCACATGCCCAGGCTGCCGACGTATCGCCCGGAGCTGTCATAGAGCGGGACGGCCGATACTTGCAGCCACCGCCGCTGGCCGTCCAGCCTGATGAAGGAGAACTCGTACTGCTCGCGCACGCCCGCGGCCCGATGCTCGATCCGCTGCTTGAGCAGTTCGGCCGCAACCGGGTCGAAGAATTCCAGGATCGACCCGCCGGCCAGCCGAGCCTCATCCACCGCTAGCAATTCGGCCATCCGGGCGTTGGCCAGGACCGTCCGGCCTTCGGTGTCGATCTGCCAGATGCCCTCCTGGGCGGTGCTGGTGATCGAGGCCAGTAACCGCTCGCTGGCAGCCAGCCGGTCAGCCAGCGCACGATATTCGGTCACGTCGCGCAGGTTGAGCACCATCGCGGTCAGCGCAAGGTCAGCGACCATGTTGCTGATCCGCAGTTCGATCCAGCGCCAGTGCCCGCTCGCGTGCCGCACCCGAAGCTCGGTGTTGCGGTGCTCGCCCGGGGCACTCAGCGCCAACTGCCAGTCGCGATCGAAGTCGGCCACCTCGTCCGGATGCAGCAGGGCCGCCACCGACTGGCCGACCACCTCGCGCGGTTGATGGCCGAGCATCTGAACCAGGGATGGCCCGACATAGCTGATGATCTTGTTGCGATCGCAGATCATCACCAGGTCCGAGCCACGCTCGACGATCGCCCGGAACGGCCGATCCCGGACTACCGCGGCGCTGCCGTCGGCGCCGGCCTGCATTGGCGTGAGCGAGGCAATCACCTCGTCGTTGCCGTCGGCTCCGACCACCAGCGAGGCCGTCGTCTTCAGCATTAATCGCACACCGGTTCGAGTGATGACCTCGTGTTCGCGTATCCAGGCGCCGCTCGAGCCCACGAATATGAATTCGGCCAGGTCATTCTGCGTAAGCCCCCAGTCCGCAAGCTCGCCGACCGGGCGTCCGACTGCTTCAGAAGCCGTCCAACCGAACATGCTTTGAGCCCCGAGGGACCACAGCGTCACGATGCCAGCAAAGGTGGTCCCAATAACCGCTACCGGGCCAACCGCCGCTGGACGGGCCGAACTTGGCCTATCGTCGACCATTTGGTCCGGCCCCGCCAGGGCCTCGGCTGAACCGCCGGAGAACGGGTGTGCTGTCTCAGCTGACATCGCGGGGGCACCTCTAGTCGTAGAGTCTTGTTTACTCAGGATTAACGTCAGTGTCGATGGTAGGCACTCATCGATCCATAGACGATGTGTCACGGGTCATTCGACGCTTCGTCTCGACTTAAACACCCCCGGTTCAAATTCGGCGAGCCAGCATGGAAAACTTGGTTTCGACGTCGAGAATGGTCAATGAGCGATTCAGGCGTTATCTTCGATAGTCGGGGGGTGGTTGGCATGCGCCGCGAAATGTTGCAGGCCGACGAGCCAACTGTCTTCGCCGATCCGTCCAGCCAAATTCTTGAGATGATCGCCGATTCTGGCCGTGCGGTACTGCTGTTGCAGGCACCGGCCGAACGAATCCTTGCGGCCAGTCCGGCTGCTCAACAACTGCTGAACCCGTCCGAGCCGGCTGGGCTGGTCGGCCGCTTCCTGTCCGAGCTGACCGTGTCGGCACCACCAGAAGCGCCGATGTTGCTCGCCGCCGGCAGGCTGAATGGCTACGAGACTCGGCGGACGGTGCGCGGGGCGGCCTCCGATGAGTTGCTCGATATCTGGCTGCGGACGGTCGATGAGGACGCCGAGCCACGGCTGGCGCTGGCCATCGTCTCGCGGGCCGATGAGCCCTCGGGCTGGTCCGCGGAATCCACCGAATCGATGATCAGCACCGTGATCGGAGCCACCGACGAGTCGCTGACCCTGGATCGGATCAGCGACAACGTCGAGACCTTCCTCGGCCTGCCACCGGCCGATGTGCTCGGCCAGTCGTTGCTGCGGCTGGTTTCACCCCACGACGTCGCTGACCTGCTGTACGCGCTGGCCCGGGCCACCAGCACTCAGGAAGGTGTCGGGTTGCAGGTCCGGATGCTCGGGCCGGGCCGGCGCGAGCAACGCTGCCAGCTGGTCATCCTGCCGCTGTCGCCCCAGCCGAGCTGTGCCTTCGCGCTGCAACCGGCTCACGAGGTCTCCGGCCCGGCTGCCTCCAGTGCGGACCTGCACGGGTTACTGCGCCGGCTCGGTGAGGGTATCCAGGCAGCCGGCACCGCCCGGGACCTGACCGGAGCGCCGAACCATCGCAACCGAAAGCTGGCTGAGCTGACCGCGCGGGAAGGCCAGATCGTCAGCAGGCTGCTGGCCGGCGATCGGGTGCCGGCGATTGCTCGCCAGCTCTTCCTGGCTCAGAGCACCGTGCGCAATCACCTGTCGGCGGTGTTTTCCAAGCTCGGCGTGCGCTCGCAGCAGGAACTCATCGTGCTGATGCGCCAGTCCCAGGGCGGCTCGTCCGACGGCTGACCAGACCGGCCCGGCTACTCGATCACGATCGCGCTGAGCACGAAGCCGTCCTGGATCAGGTACCTGCCTTCGAACACCGACAGCTCGGCGCCGTGCACCTGCGGTCCGGTGACCAGCAACCGTGCCTGGAACCGCTGCCCGATCGGATCAATCTGCAGCTGTGCTTGCTGAAAGTCCAGCCAGCGCCGGGTCAGCGGGAACCATGCCTTGTAGACCGATTCCTTCATGCTGAACAGCAGCCGGTCCCAGTGCGACCGAGGACGGCTGCCGCTGAGCTCGGCCAGCTGGTCGCGCTCGGCGGGCAGCGCAACCAGGTCGATCACGCCGGCGGGCAACGGCTCGTGCGGCTCGGCATCGACGCCGATGCTTACCGCGAGCCGATCGCTGGCCAGCACGGCGGCTCGATAACCCGCGCAGTGGGTCATGCTGCCCACCACGCCGGCCGGCCACCCCGGCGCACCGCGCTCGCCGGGCAATACCGGTACCGGCGCGATGTCCAGCTGGCGCATGGCTCGGCGCGCGCAGCTTCGCACCGTCGCGAACTCCTCCTGTCGCTTGGCCACCGCGTTCGCGATCAGTTCGCGTTCTTCGGGGTAAAGCTCATCGAGGTAGCCATCGGTCCGGCTTTCAGCGACCGCGACCCAATCGGGCAGGATCTGATCGATCACGCCGGGACCGGCAGGATCTGGCGTGGCCACTGCGGCGACTGCTGGCGAGGACGCCACTCGCGCGGGTAGCCCAGCGAGACCTCCTCGAACCGGACGCCGTCCTCGAAGGTGGTGCGCGGGATGTGCAGGTGCCCGTAGACCACCGCGCGGGCCCGGTACCGGACGTGCCAATCGTGGGTCTGCTCGGTGCCGCACCACTGGGCGAACTGCGGGTAGCGCAGCACCAGCGTCGGGTGCCGGGTCAGCGGGAAGTGATTCACCAGCACTGTTGGCATGGCTGGATCGCAGGCGTCCAGCCGCTGCTCGGAATAGCTGACCCGAGCCTGGCACCAGGCCTCCCGACTGGGGTACGGGTCCGGATGCAGCAGCTGCTCGTCGGTGCACACGATGCCGGTCTGGTAGGCCAGTTCCAGCGCCGCCTGCTGGGTGTACACGCCGGGCGGCAGGAAGGTGTAGTCATAGAGCAGGAACAGCGGCGCGATCGTCACCGGGCCGTCGGCCCCGGTCCACACCGGGTACGGGTCCTCCGGGGTATGCACGCCGATCCCGCGACACAGCTCGACCAGGTG
>JBDSAN010000142.1:0-2869 GCA_039922115.1 Jatrophihabitantaceae bacterium | reverse complement strand
GGCAAGGCACCGGTCGCCGGCCCGCGCTGGTCAAGCGCGGGCCGGTTACCGGTGTGCTGTCAGACGTAGAGCGTGTTGGGTTCCAGGCCGCAGAGCACCCGGCCGTACAACTCGGTGTTGGTGTCGGGGTGCATCAGGGCGTGCAGGCTGGCTGCCTGCATGTCCCGCTGAATCCGCTGGATCGGCACGCCGTCATAGATCGACGAGCCGCCACTGGCCCGACCGAAGGTGTCGATGGCCTCCTTCGCACGCAGGCCGACATAGCCCATGTCGGCCCGGGCAGCAGCCCGCTCCTCGATGGTCCAGGCCGCGCCGTCGGCGCACTTGCTATCGACCAGGTCGGCCAGCCGGTAGGCGTGGAACTCGGCCTCGTCGATCTTCATGTTCGCGTCGGCGACCTGGATGTGGGTGAGCGGCGCCTCGCCCTGGCTGGTGTAGTTGGTGTAAGTGATCTTGCGGTTCGGCAGCCGGTCCATGAAGGTGTCGCGGGCAGCCTTGGCCAGCCCGATCAGGGTTCCGACCGACGAGGCCGAGGCGACCGGCAGCAACGGTGCCCGGTACATCGGCGAGCCGGCGTTCAGCTGCGAGGACGACTGGCCCTGCAGCACCAGCGGCAGCGGGACGACCCGCTCCTGCGGGACGAACAGATCCTGGGCGACCGTGCTGACACTGCCGGTGCCCTGCAGGCCCGAGGTGTGCCAGTCATCGATGATCTGCAGGTCCGACATCGGGACCAGCGCCATGATCGGCAGCGGCTCGCTGTCCGGCGAGATCAGCACCGCGACAATCTCCTGCCACTGCGCGTGGTGCGCGCCGGTCATGAAGCCCCACTTGCCGTTGACGATGATGCCGCCCTCGGCCGGCGCTGCCATCGCGGTCGGGCTGAGGGTGCCGCAGATCCGGACGTCCGGAGTGGCGAACACCTCGTCCTGGACGGCGTCCGGGAACAGCCCGGTCATCCAGGTGGGGATCCAGTACACCGAGGCGACCCAGGACGGCGAGCCGTCCGCGCGGCCCAGCGCGGCACCCACGTCGACCAGGGTGCGGGTGTCGGACTCGTAGCCGCCGTAGCGGGCGGGGGTGCGCATGCGGAAGATGCCGGCTTCTGCCATGGCTTCGATCGTCTCGTCGTGCTGACGCCGATTCTCCTCCGCCCAAGCCGCGTTCTTGCGCAGGGTGGGGGCCAGTTGGGAAGCACGCTCGACAAGCAGCTCCCGCGACGGGACTTCAGTGGACAACACAGTTCCTCCTAGAGACACGGGGCATTTCCGGCTAGTGCGCACAGCGATACGGGTTGCAGCAGGACCGCGATCTTCTGCAGGCTTTGACCGTCGCATCGCGGCCGATAGCCGGGCCACTTCTGGATTGCGGCATTGCCGTTACTGTCAAGTACCGCCCCGCTTTGCATAGCTATGTATAAGTTATGAATGCTCGCCAGCGCGGCTCGTCCGACCGGACGCGGTTGGCCGGCTGGGCACCGACTAGGGTTGACAGGTGAGCTCATCGACATCGGATCTGCCTGCACGGCAAGGAGAATCCGAACAGCAGCAAGGCCAGCGCTGGCTGATCGTGGTCGCGATCGTGCTCACCGGGCTGACCATGCGGGTCGCGGTGAGCAGCGTCGGAGCGGTGCTCGACGACCTCGAGCAGGGCCTGCACGTCTCCAGTGGCGTGGCCGGAGTGATTACCAGCCTGCCGGTGCTTGCCTTCGCCGGCATCGGTTACCTCGGTCCTCGATTGGCACACCGGTTCGGTGAGCACCGGTTGCTCACCGGCGCGCTGGTGGCCACCACGGTCGGGCTCGGCTCGCGCGCGCTGGTCGGCGATATCTGGCTGTTCGCCGTACTCAGCCTGCTCGCGCTGGCCGGCGGCGCAATCGCCAACGTGCTGATGCCGGCGCTGGTGAAGCGGCATTACCCGAACCGGATCGGGACCATGACCGCCGTGTACACCACCTGCCTGGCAATCGGCACCACCGCGGCGGCCGGGCTGACCGTCCCGATCGAGGACCTGGCCGGGCAGGGCTGGCGGTTCGGGATCGGGTCGTGGGCGGTGCTCACCGCGATCGCGATCCTGCCCTGGTTGCCGACGCTGGCCGGTGACCGGCCGGCTGCCGAGGGCGGGTCCGAGCGGTTCCCGGTCAGCCAGATGGCTCGCTCGAAACTGGCCTGGGCGCTGGCCATCCTGTTCGGCACCCAGTCCCTGCAGGCCTACGTGGCCTTCGGCTGGTTCACCAACTTCTTCCGGCACTACCACCTCTCAGCGACCGAGGCTGGCCTGCTCGTTGCCTTCTACTCGGCGCTGTCGATCCCGATCTCGATGGTGATCCCGACGCTGGCGGTGCGCGGTCAGCGCGCGTTGGTTGCCGGGCTGGCTGTGGTGGCCGCGATCAGCTACCTGGGGATGCTGGTCGCGCCGGTGGGCGGTGCCTGGCTGTGGATGCTGCTCGGCGGGACAGGCAGCGGGATGTTCCCGCTCACCCTGACCATGATCGGCCTGCGCTCGCGCGAGGTCAGCACCACGGCATCGCTGTCGGCCTTCGTACAGAGCGTCGGCTACCTGATTGCTGGCGGTGGGCCGTTGCTGGTCGGGCTGCTGCTCGACCTGACCGACAGCTGGACCTGGCCGCTGCTACTGCTGCTGGCCGCGGTCACCGTGTCCGGCAGCTTCGGCTGGTATGCCGCCCGGCCGGTCTATGTCGATGACGAGCTCGCACCGGCCTGACCGCCCGCGTCCCGTCCCTGTCGCGAGTGGGCAGTTCCGCATCGCCCCTTGTCGCGAGTGGGCAGTTCCGCGTCGCCCCTTTGTCGCGAGTGGGCAGTTCCGCATCGCCCCTTTGTCGCGAGTGGGCAGTTCCGCATCGCCCCTT
>JBDSAN010000141.1:0-2785 GCA_039922115.1 Jatrophihabitantaceae bacterium | reverse complement strand
GCCAGCGGCAGCGTGCTGACGTACTGGATGTAGACGGCCGAGTTCACGAAGATCGCCAGTAGGTAGAGCACGTACCGGCGATCGGCCAGTACTGCCCGGTAACCGCCCGCGCGGCGCTGCTCGCGGCTGGTCAACCTCGCACGGATCGGCTGGCGGGGCAGCGTCAGGATCGCGATCACCCCGTAGACCAGCGCGGTTACCGCGTCACACCAGAACAGCAGCTGATAGGACACCGAGATCAGCGCAACCGCGATCAACGGCGCGGCGGTGGTGCCGAGGTTCATGGCCAGCCGATAGACCGCGAAGATCATCACCTGCCGGTGCTTGGGTGTTAGCTCCGACAGCATCGCCGCCGCCGCCGGCCGGTAGAACCGGCCGACCACGCCGGCCAGGATGACCGCGACCAGCAGCGCGGGAAAGTTGCGCAGGTACAGCACGGCGATCAGCAGCCCGGCGAAGCCAGCCATTGATGCGAAGGTCGCCGATCGAGGGCCCAGCCGGTCGGCGAAGGAGCCGCCGATCAGCACCCCGGCGAAGCACCCCGCTCCGTAACAGCCGAGTGCCAGACCTGCTTGTACGTCGGTGAAACCTCGTTCGGTCAGAAACAGCACCAGGAAGGTTTGCAGGAACCCGCCGAGCTGGTTGATCAGGACGCCGACCAGCATCGCGCGAACCGGAACCGAGGACTCCCGGAGGGTTATCCAGATTCCGGCCTCGTCCAGCGGCCGGCTCTCGACGGCGGCGGTCACCGTGACTGTCCGGGCATGCCGGTTACCGCGCCGCTGGTGGCCCGCGGCAGCGATTCGCGGCGGGCAACAAGCAACATCGGCGCTGCCTCCTCGATCGGGGCACATCGTCGCAACCGCGACCCAGCCAGTCAATAGGGACGGCCAGATCCGTCCGGTTCTGCTCGTCCATCGACAATCGCTTTATCCAGTAAGGATATTGTCCGGCGCGCCTGCTAGGGTCCGATCCTGGCGCGGAGGGGGAGAGCAGTGGCTACCACCGAACAGGTCCGCCGGGTTGCGCTCAGCCTGCCCCGCACCACCGAGGGACTGGTTCGGGACCGGGTCAAGTTCCGGGTCGGCCCGATCGTGTACCTGGCGATCTCGCCGGATGACACCCGGCTCGGCTTCGGCTACCCGAAGGAGCAGCGCGAGGCGCTGATCGCCTCGGACCCGGTGAAGTTCAGCCTGCCCGGCAAGGCCGACCTGCGCTACCACTGGGCGGTGGCCCAGCTGGCCGAACTCGACCGGGTGGAGCTCGCCGAGCTGGTGCTGGACGCCTGGTGCATCGTGGTGTCGGCCAAGACATCAGCGGCCTACCTCGCGCAATTGCCTGAGGACTGGTCCAGCGCTGTCTACCGTGACTGACCGCAGTCATAAGCGCCTTGTCGGTGGCGGTCGAGCCGGCCGGGGGCCAGCCCGGCCGGGCAACTAATCCCGGCATCGCGGCCAGGTATTGACATCGGTTCCGAAAGGCTCCTAACATCCGCGATACCGGCGGGTGAATTACGGGGTCAGATGCTCTGCCGGTTCCCACGCTGATCCTTCCTAGTTGACTCGGCTGCAATAGGCATCCGAGGCCAATTAAACGTGCCGGAAAAGCTATCTCCGGGTTGAACAGCGAGTTAAGCGGACTTGATCATTCACGCACGCGCGCCTAACTCGTAAACCGCTGCGCACATTTCAGGTCGGGAATCCGAGTTTCTCGGTACCGATAACGCCGAAAGGAAGATCGCCCATGTCCCTACGTAGCGCACGAACATTCCGGGTTGCCGCCGGAATGTTGGCGGTGGCCGCGCTCGCAATCAGCAGCCCGGCTGCCGCGGCCACCATGAGTAAAGCCCGGCATGACGACGGCCATGGTTCTGAGCACGGGCATGGCGCGAACATTCCGATCACCATTACCACCGCCGATGGCTTCACGGCGCCGAGGTCGGTGCATGCCGGCTGGGTCACCTTCACCGTCAGCACGCCCGAGACCAGCTACCACGCGCTGCAGGTCCTGCGGCTCAAGGGCGGCAGCACGCTCAGCCAGGTGCTGACTGATTTCACCCTCGGCCTGTCCGACAGCCGCGCCGACAACGCCCAGGGCGCACGCGACCTGTACCGCGACGCCACCCTGATGGGTGGTGTGGTCACCAGCGCCTACGCCGCGCAGTCGGTGAGCATGCCGATGACGCCCGGCACCTACTACCTGCTCGACCAGAACGAGATCGGCGGGCCCACCCCGGTCCGGGTGCACACCCTGAAGGTCAACGGCCACATGGACTGGGACGGGATGCCGCGCTTCAGCGCGACCATCGGCATGGTCATCGACAACATGGACATGCCCGCCTTCGTGGCCCCGTCCGATCTCAAGGCCGATGGCAACATCCTGATGTATGGCCAGGGCGACGAACTGCACGAGGCGGTGTTCCGGCCGATCAAGCCCGGCATCACCGATGACTACATCACCCAGTACTACAAGGACCTCGATGCCGGCCTGCCGCACGCACCGTCGCCGTGGACTGACATCCAGCACGGCCTGCAGGCGATGTCGCCTGGCCAGTTCGTGGTCTTCCACTTGAACCTGCCGCCGGGCCTGTACGCCCTGGTCTGCCTGGTGCCCGATGACGTGTCCGGCATCGCGCACTCGCACATGGGAATGCACAAGGTGATCACGCTGCACTGACCACAGCAGCGGCGCACAGCGCAGGGGCCCGCCGGGCGGCGGGCCCCTGCGTCATGGCCGGTGGCTGTGGGACCGGACGCGGTCCGGGTCGGCTGTCGCTCACCGACCC
>JBDSAN010000140.1:0-7710 GCA_039922115.1 Jatrophihabitantaceae bacterium | reverse complement strand
TGGGGCCGCCGGCGTCGCCGACGATGCGCGCTGTCGAGCAGACCATGACCATCTTCTCGGTGCTTGCCAGCCCGGTTGCTGCGCTGGTGTGGGCGATCGCGCTGTACAGCCTGCTGCGCTGGCGCAGTCGCTCCGGCATCCAGCCGGCCGAGGACGGGCCACCGCTGCGAACGCACGGGCCGTCCACCATCAGCTGGACGGTCACCAGCGTGATCCTGTGTGTGGTACTGCTGATCTGGGGTCTGGCGGAGATGACCACGGTCAGCTCTGCAGCGACGGCTGCCAATCCGCTGGTCGTCAACGTGACCGGTCAGCAGTGGTTGTGGACGTTCAGCTACCCCGATCAGGGCGACGTGGAATCCGATCAGCTGTACCTGCCGGTGAACCGGCCGGTGGTCTTTCACGTCATCAGCAAGGATGTCATCCACTCCTTCTGGGTCGTGCAGATGGGGATCAAGATTGATGCCAACCCCGGTCAGGTGACCAAGACCGAGGTGACGCCGGACAAGATCGGTGTTTTCGATGTTCGGTGCGCCGAGCTGTGCGGGCTGCGGCACGCGGACATGGAGACCAGCGCACACGTGCTCAGCGCGAGCGATTTTGCCGCCTGGATAACGGTAAACGGAGGACACACCTGATGGGCCCGATGCTGGGGACGCGGAGGCAACCATGACCGCGGTGGCGCTGAATGAGCCGGTGGCGCATCAGGCCGGTGGCGGCCTGATGCGCCGGTTGAACATCGTGACCGCGCTGATCGGCGGCGTGACCTTCGGGACGGTCGGCTGGTTGATCGCGCATCTACTACTGCAGGACGGCGATCACGGTTCCGACCAGGTCGTGGTCATCATGCTGTGCTCGTGGGCAGTCGGCTTCATGGTCGGTATCGGTGCCTTCAACGGCCCGATCAACTGGCTGCTCGGCCGGGACCAGACCCATGAGGACGAGCTGTTCCTGGCCGGCAAGGATCAGGGCATCGGCAGGTACTTCCGGTTCACCACCGATCACAAAGTGGTCGGCATCCAGTACCTGATCGTGACGATGGTGTTGTTCGCGGTGGGTGGAACGCTGGCGATGCTGATCCGGACCAACCTGATCAGCCCACACTCGAACTTCCTCAGTGCCCAGACCTATAACGCGCTGGTCGGCCTGCACGGCCTGATCATGATCATCGCGACCATCATCATGATCACCGGCCCGTTCGGTAACTTCATCATGCCGATCATGATCGGCGCCCGAGATATGGCCTTTCCCCGGCTCAACGCCCTCAGCCTGTGGCTGATCGTCGCGGCGATTCCGGTGCTGCTGTCGGCCGCGTTTCTCGGCGGCATCCCGACCGGCTGGGTTGGCTACGCGCCGCTGGCCAATCAGGCGCCGCCAGGGATGGATTCCTACTCGGTCACCATCATCATCTTCGCTATCTCCAGCGCGATTGCCGGTGCCAACATCACCACCACCGTGTTGACCATGCGGGCCCGTGGCATGAGCTGGAACCGCACACCGATTTTCGTCTACGGCACCATTGCCAGTGTCGGCTTGGCCATTCCGGCCTTTCCGATGTTCATGGCTTCGCAGGTGCTGTTGCAGGTGGACCGCACCCAGGGCGGCAACTTCTTCGTCGCTTCGGGCGGTGGCAGCCCGTGGCTGTACTCGAACCTGTTCTGGCTGATGGGCCACCCCGAGGTCTACGTGATCCTGATCCCGGCGCTGGCCGCGTTGATGGAGATCACCCCGGTGTTCGCGCGCAAGCCGCTATTCAGCTTCAACGCTGCTGTCATATCGATCGCCGGCATCGTGGGCTTGAGCGTGATGGTGTGGGCGCACCACATGTATGCCGCTGGCTGGGCGCCGGACCTCAACGGCCCGTTCATGCTCACTACCGAGATGATTTCGGTGCCGACCGGCCTGCTTTTCCTGGTCATTCTCGGCACGCTCTGGCGCGGTCGGGTGTGGACGACGCTGCCGATGATGGCGACCTATGCGATGCTCTGGAACTTCATCATCGGCGGGGTCACCGGTATCTACCTTTCCGACGTACCTGCCGACTACGCCTTGCACGGCTCGATGTTCGTGACCGCGCACTTCCACTACACGCTGATGGGAGCCGGCTTGACCGGTGCGATCGGTGCGCTGTCGTACTGGTTCCCGAAGATGACCGGGCGGATGCTGGCACGCGGACCCGCGCTGATCTCCTTCTGGCTGGTGCAGATCGGCTTCAACGTCACGTTCATGGGCATGTTCGCCGTCGGACTGGCCGGCCAGCCGCGCCGAGTGGTGACCTATGCGCACCTGTTCGCGACCGGGAACTTCGTGTCCACGATAGGCGCCTACACCATCGGCATCGGCATGTTGTTCCTGCTGTACGGGGTGATCTCGTCCTGGCGCGGCGGGGAGATCGCGCCGGCCAACCCGTGGGGCGCCAAGACCCTTGAGTGGACGGTACCCAACCCGATCCCGCTGGAGAACTTCCTGGTGATGCCGGTGGTTACCGCCGATGCCTACGGCTACGGCGAGCCGGAGTTGCCACCGGTCGAGCCGGCAGTCGATCCTGACCGAGTACCGGCGCATGCCGGCCTGGCCGCAGAGGAAAGCTTATGACCGCCATACCTGCCGCGGTCGGACTGGCCGAACCACATCACGAGGACGTCGACACGATCGGGCGCCGCTGGCGGACCGGAGTACTGCTGCTGATCCTGGCCGATGTCGCTTTCGTTGTCAGTCTGATCTTCTCCTACTTCTACCTTCGTGGCCTCAACACCGAGGGCAGTTGGGTACCGGCGGGCGCGAAGACCGCGACGATCTGGGTGGGCTGGGCGATCGCGGCGGTCCTGGTGCTCAGCGCCGTCGCCTACCGCTGGGGCTTGGCCGGCATTCGAGCGGGCAAGACTCGGCAGCTGGTGATCGGGATGGCGCTGGCGTCGGTGGTGATGCTGGTCGCGGCCGTGTTCCAGGTCGTCCAGCTGGCCTCGTTCGGCTTCAAGCCCGATGCTAATGCCTACGCCTCCAGCGTCTACACCATCGCCGGGGCGAACCTGTTTCACCTGCTGTTGACGCTGTTTCTGGGCGCCGGGCTGTGGAACCGGTCCAGGCTCGGCCGCTACACCGCAACCAGCTTCTGGCAGGTCGAGATCCTAGCGAGCTGGTTCGCCTGGGTGGCCGTCGCCGCGCTCGGCGGCGCGCTAGCAACCTCGTTCATCGCCAGCCCGAACCACCTCAGCGGCTGAGTCCAGGGTCAGCCGCTGAGGCGCTTCTAGCCGCGTGGACCAGGCGATCAGCTGGAACCGTGTGAGCGACCAAGACTGGCTATCCAGCTGGGCAGCTTGAGCCTGCTGAAACCAACCTTCGCACCCGGACCGCCGATCGACACCGACCAGAGCAGCCCGCTGTGGCCGTCCTGGCCTGCTGCGAAGCCGTTCGTTGCCGAGCTGGCCGACAAGTCGGTCAGCCCGGATGGCACAGCTCCTCGATCGAACCAACTGGCACCAGAATCAGTCGAGATGAAAAGGTGATTGGCTCCCGACACGACGCCGAGCAGCCAGCTGGTGTGGTCCGCGCAGGTCCAGGATGGCTGATCAGCGGTCTGGATCGGTGCGCCCAGCTGCCAACCGGTCGCCCCGTCCGCGCTACGCAGCACCCGGACGCTGCCATCGCTGCTGAGCACCGGCAACTGCCAGCCGTTGCTGTTGCCGCATGGGGTCAGCGCTGCAACCGCGTCGCGGGGCAGGTCGCTCACCACCATCCAGGTCCGGCCGTCATCCTTGCTGGTAAAGGCAACCGCGGTTCCGGAACGGCCATGCCCGGTGAGCCAACCACGGCCACCGGCGGCCCAGCTGATCGAGTCCAAGCTGAGCTGACCGGCCGGCGCGAGGTCGATCGCGGTAACCAGACTCACCCAACCATTGCCGGATCGCCGGAGCAACCGGCCGCCAGCGCCGGTGACGATCGCGGTCACCACTGTGCCGTCCAGGGCCAGCGCGTGTCGAGAATCTGCAAGACCAGCAGGCAATTCGACCGGCGTCCAGTCGCCGGCCGGGGCCTGGCTGCTGAGCACCGGCGAGGCGAGTAGCCGGTCATACGGTCCAACCGCGACGGCGATCGTGTGGCCGGCACCGGCGATGGCTAGGCCGCCGTCGGTCGGCACTGCCGGCGGCGTGCGGTTAGCCAGCGTGCGCCAGCCGTCCTGGGTGCCCAGCAACAGCCAGGACGAACCGCTGGGCAACAACGCGTAACCGCTGCTGCCGGTCATCAGCAAGGCGGGTGAGCTCAGGCCTGCCCGTGCCTTCGGCGGGTCACCAGCCCGATCACCGGCGCCGGTCGAGCTCGAGCCACAGGCGGTCAGTACGATCGTCGCCGCGCAGCAACTGATCAGCTTGCGACTAGCCGGAATTCTTGAGTACCGGAGCCGCAGCCGGTGGCCGCTCACGGCAGCAGCTTCCGGATCTCGGCGCTGATCGTGCTGGTGTAGCCGGCTTGCAGGTCCGGGTTGGCGCCATCGGCCAGGTAGGCGAGCTGCCGGCCGGCGCCGTCGATGAAATAAATACCCTCGCTGTGCGCGATCATCCCGACGGCTGGCACTTGGACCACGATTCCGTAGGAGTCCAGCACCATCTGCAGGGAACGTTGTGACCCGGCCACAAAGTGCCAATTCGGCAGGTCGTCCAAGCCGTGCGACGTGCTGAACGCGGCCACATCTGATACCCGATAGAACAGCGGATTCGAGTCGATCGCGATCACCTGCACCCGCCTGGCTAAGGAGCCGAGGCCGCGCACGGCGGCTGCGATCTGGTTAGCGATGACCGGGCAGTCATCACTGCACACCGGGTCGAGAAAGGTGACCAGGCGCAGCTCGCCCGCGGTCGATGCCATGCTCACCAGCTGATCATGTTGATCCGGCAGCGAGAATTCCGGAGCTGGCCGGCCGTCCAGCATCGTCACGCCACCACCGCTGTCGGCCAGTACCGCGTTCGCATCGGCAGGTTGCAGCATGCTCGCGCCGAGCAGCAGCGGGATGGCCAGCAAGCTGGTGATACCGGCGGCCTCCAAAGCCACCCGGCTGGCTAACCTCACCCGACCGCCGACCGGTACCGGCCGGTCCGGCGGCGCCAGTTCTGGCATCGGACTGGATCGCCCGGCCCAGAGCAACGCGGCCAGCGGTAACGCCGCATTCGGGTCGGTGCCGTAACCACCGATCACGCCGAAGTCCTGCGCCAACCACCAGGTCCCGGCACAGACCAGCAAGCCGAGCACCAGAAACGCTCGATCGGCGCTGATGAGCAGGCCGGTGCCTGCGAGCAGCAGCAGGCAGATCAGGATCAGGTTTACCTGCAGCGGATAGTCCAGTGCCAGCGACAGCATCCGCCGGATCGGGGCAAGTAACAGCGCTGGCTGGCGATGCTGCACCGCTAGCCGGAATGGTCCGGCCAACCCCTCGGCCGACCAGTTATTCTCCCAGGGCAGCGCCTGCAGGAACGCGCCAGCCAGCAGCCAACCACCAGCCACCCAACGGCAGCGACGAGCCAAGTCGGCGGTTGAGGCGCCGCGATCTGCCAGCAGCAACAGGGCCATCGCCGCGTACACCAGCACCGCACCTGGCGATCCGGCCAGCCAGGACGCGCCCGGCTGCAGCAATCCGCCGAGGAATTCACCGGTAACCCAGACGAATCCGGCCCAGAGCACCGACGTCCAGAGCACCAGCAGCCGTAGCGGACCGGGCCGGACGTTGAGCAGGATCAACGCACCGACACCAACCTGGATCCAGACGGTCGCCGCGTCGGCGGCCACCGGGTGGTGTGTCCAGCTTCGGGCCAACGGGCTGATCAGGTTGGCCAGCCAGGACGGCCCAGACCCGATGCCTGGATCGATCACCTGCGACACGAATCCGCCGGGCATCGCAGGCTGGGCCTGCAACAGGCCGTCGATGATCCACAGCACGCCCAGGCTGATGCGCAGGAAACGGCGTGGGCCGGACTCGACGAAGCCCACAGCTGAACCGCGCAGCGCGGTGGGGGACAACCGAACGCGTCTGGCCGTTAACGCAGCCGCTGCCAGTCCGGCCAACAGGCCGACCAGCAGCACCGCTACCAGACCTGACAGCAGCATGCGGTTCAGCTGATGGCCAAGGTCGGCGACCGGCACGCCTGCCATTGCGGGCATCAGCAGTTGCCCACGCAGCACAGCGCAATCTCACAGCTACCGCTGCCTGATCGGTACATCTTTGCCTCCGGCCACCCGGTTTCGCAGGCGGGGCTGGGCCGGCCCCCCAGGGACTGAATCTAGCGCGGCCGGGCGTTGCTGGAAACCCCTTTCTTCATGGACAAAAGTGCAGGTATGGCCGCGGTTCAATGTTCGAGGCCCCGGCAGCGCCGATTGGCGTTACCCTTGCAACTGCGAGCGAACCGAGCGGGGGAAGGGTATGCGGGAGCAGGATCGACCGACGCCGAGCATCGCGGCCAGGCAACTTCGACCCAACCGGGCGCAGTGGTGGCTGATTCTGACGACCGCAGCCTGCTATGCGGTCGGCTACCCGGTTGCGCTGCTCGCGCACACGTTATTCGGCTGGCTGCTGGTATCCGTCGGTGGACTGCTGCTGATGGTGCTGGCGCTGGTAACAGTCAGCCGAGTACATCGAGGCGCGAAGTCCGACCCGAACTGATCGCCGGGCTCGGCTGTCAACCCTGCCAGCGCAATCAGGACCTTCGACCCTGCCTATGCGTTGGCCTGCCCTGCTGAACTCGAAGTATCGGAGTTTCGGTAAGGGAGCATCGTGATGAGCTATCGCGAAGTCGTGGTAGGGGTGGACGGTTCTTACGCCGCTGAGCGCGCCCTGCTCTGGGCGGCGGCCGAGGCGCAGCGCCGTCGGGCCAGGTTGCTCATCGCCCATGCCGGCGATGCCGCCGAGCAGTCCGACCCGAACTCGGCAAGCCCGACACCGTACGGGCAGGCTCTGTTGATCGATGCCAGCGCCTCGGTCTTCGACGCAGGCATCGACTGTGAGGTGCGCACCGTGCTGCGTGACGAGCCGGCCGTCCGGTTGCTGACCGAACTGGGTGCGAAGGCCGATCTGGTCGTGGTGGGCTCGCACGGGCTGGCCGCGGTGCCCGGGGCGCTGCTCGGCTCGGTCGCCTACCGGGTGGTGGCCCATTCCGGTGCGCCGGTCGCGGTGGTCGGCGAGCACAACAGCGATCGGGCCGCGGCCCTCGAGTTGCCGATCACGGTCGGGCTGACGACCAGTCGCGCTGGCCAGACCGCACTCGAGTTTGCCTTTGCCGAGGCGGCATTGCGCGGTGTCGGTTTGCGGGCCGTGCACAGCTGGGCCGAGGTGGACTGGTCCAATGCTGCCTCCGCGTTGCTCTACAGCACCGGCGAGGAATTCTTCGCCCGCCAGGAACAGCTGGTGCGCGAGGTGCTCGCGCCGCTACGGGCCAAGTACCCGCAGGTGGCGGTGAGCGTGTCCCGCACCGCGGAGTCGGTGGAACGCAGCCTGGTACAGGCCAGCGCCCGATCCAGCCTGCTGGTGCTCGGTAGCCGGCACGGTAGCCGGCGGCTGCTGTCCCGGCTCGGCCCGACCGGTTCGCGGCTGGTGCACGTCGCGCGGTGTCCGGTCGTCCTGGTCGGCAAGCAACTGGCGCCCGAGCGATCCAGCCGGGCGCCACTGTCCAGGACGAATGCCGGTTGATGGCCCGCCGGACCAGCAAGAAACCCGCCCGGCTTGCC
>JBDSAN010000139.1:0-5791 GCA_039922115.1 Jatrophihabitantaceae bacterium | reverse complement strand
CACTTGGACACCGCCACCCACAGTGGGCCGTACGGGGACGGGGTGTCCACCCATTTCCAGGCGACGTTGTCCAGGAACTTGCCGAGGTCGACGGCCGGCAGGTCGGCCGGCGTGGTGGTGTACGGGTCCAGGCCATGCCGGGCCAGTTGGGCCTGCGCCGCGTAGCTGTAGAGGTCCGAGCTGGCCAGCGGCATGCCGACCAGCAGCGGCGCCATCCAGCCGATCACCATCCGCCTGAGCGTGATCGGGCTGGCCACCTCGGTGCCGGCCAGCTGGTCGCCGTCGGCGGAACCGGTCAGCAGCAGCCGGCCGAGGACCAGCCAGGCAACCACCAGCGCGACCAGGCCGAGGTAGTACATGCCCAGCGATGTGTACAGCCCGGCGGTGCCGTGCCGCAGCAGGCCGATGACCGGCAGGTGCCTGGTCGGATCGTTGGCCGGCAGCGCGCCGGCGCCGAAGCTGCCGATCGCGATCAGCGTGGTCGCTGCCAGGCCGAGCCGGCTGATCCGCGACAGCGTCCAGCCTCGACCGAACGGGCGAAACGAGTTGGACCGTCCGGTCGCGGCTACCGCGTGCCCTGAGCCAGCCGCTGGCCGCTCAGGCATCGTGGCATCGTCGCGCACGCTGACCGTCACCGGACCATGGTGTCAGATCCTGCTGGGCCCGTGTGCTCAGCCGGTGATCCGGGCCGCTGCCAGCCGGCCGGACAGCAGCACCGTGGGCACCCCGACCCCGGGCTGGCAGGCCGCGCCGCAGAACAGCAGGTTGGCCACCGCCGGGTGCTGGGTTCGGTGGCGCAACGGCCCGGTCTGGGTGAGCGTGTGCGCCAGGGCGAACGGGCTGCCGGCCGGCAGCCCGCGGGCCAGCCAGTCGGCCGGCGTGCTCAGCCGTGACGTTTCGATGCCGCTGCTGAAGGCCCCGTCCAGGTCGAAGCCGCGCCGGTCCAGTACCTGGGCAAGTTCCTGGACGTAGGCCGGCCCGACCGCCGGCCAGTCGATCCGGCCGGCCTCGGTATTCGGGCACGGGGCCAGCACGTAGTAGGTGTGCCGGTCCGGCGGCGCCAGGCTCGGGTCGGTGACGGTGGCCGAGCTGATCAGCAGGGACGGGTCACTCATCAACCGGCCGGCGCCGATGATCTCGCGAAAGGTCTGCGACCAGGCCGCGCCGAAGCTGATGCTGTGGTGGGCCGGCTGGGCCAGCTTGCCCCGGGAGCCGACCAGCCACACCAGCGCCGACGGCGAGTAGCGCGGACGATCCAGCCGCCTGGGCGCGAGGCCGGCCGGCAGCAGCTGCCGGTAGGCGGTGGCCGGATCGGCGTTGACGATCACCGCGTCGGCCGCGATCCGCTCGCCCTGCTCGGTGATCACCGCGCTGGCCCGGCCACCGGTCAGCTCGATCCGGCTGGCCCGGCAGCCGTAGTCGATCCGGACGCCGTGCTTGATCGCGGCGCCGGCCAGCGCCCGGGCCACCGCATGCATCCCGCCGCGCGGGAACCAGACGCCGGCGATCGAATCCAGGTAACCGATCACCGCGTACAGGGCCCGGGCCTGCTGTGGCGAAACCCCGGCGTACATCGCCTGAAAAGTGAACAGCCGGCGGGTCCGCTCGTCAGCCAGGTAGCCGCCGATCACCCGATCCAGGCTGCGCAGGCCACCCATCCGGAGCAGGGTGGCTGCGGCCGGCCGGACCAGGTCTGCCACCGAGTCGAGGTTGCGGTCCATGAAGCTGTCGAACTCCACCGCGTACAGCCGGCGCAGGTAGTCGACCAGGCGCAGGTAGCCACGCGCCTCGGCAGCGCCGCACAGCTGGCCCACCTCATCGGCCATCCGGGCCGGGTCGGCGTAGGAGCGCAACATCGAGCCGTCGGCGTAATGCGCCTGATAGCTCGGCTCCAGCCGGTCCAGCTGCAACCAGTCCGATCGGGATTCGCCAACGCAGGCTAGGGCATCATCGATCAGGGACGGCATCGTCAGGACGGTCGGGCCGGTATCGAAGGTGTAGCCGGACGATTGCCAGCGACCCATCAGACCGCCGGGCTCGTCGGCCTGCTCCAGGATCCGCACCGTGCGCCCGGTACCGGCCAGCCGGAGCGCGGCGGACAGCCCGCCCAGCCCGGCTCCGATCACCACCACCGAGTCGATGCCGGCCAGTTCGGTTCGGCTCACCGTCAGAAGCTGCGCTGGGTCACGGTGTGGGCAAGCTCCAGCAATGCCTCGTGCGCTGCTGGCAGCAGCAGCCCGCCGGCCAGGCAGTCCGAGGCCTCCCGTGACCTGGCGACGATCCGGTGTTCGAGCCGGTCGGGCGCCCCGGTCGCGCGCAGCACCGCCTGCAAGCGCTCGACCTCGTCCTCGGTCAGCTCCGGGTTGCCGATCCCGGCCAGCAGCACCGATCGCTGCTCGGTGCTGGCGGCCTGCACGGCCAGCGCGACGAGCAGGGTTCGCTTGCCCTCGCGCAGGTCGTCGCCGGCCGGCTTGCCGGTCTCGGCCGGGTCGCCGAACACCCCGAGCAGGTCATCGCGCAGCTGGAAGGCCTCACCGACCGCATGCCCGTAGTCCGACAGCCGAGCCAGCAACGCGTCCGTGGCACCGGCCGCGCCGGCACCGAGCAGCAGCGGCCGCTGCACGGTGTACTTGCTGGTCTTGAACCGGATCACCCGCAACGCCTCGTCCGGATCGAAGCCGCCGCGGGTCTGGGCGAGCACGTCCAGGAACTGGCCGGCCACCACCTCGGTACGCATCAGGTCGAACTCGCGCTCAGCGGCAGCCGTCCGGGCCGCTTCCAGCTGGCTGATCGCGCCGGTGAACATCTCCTCGGCCCAGGACAGCAGCAGGTCGCCGAGCAGGATCGCGCCGGCCGCCCCGAACGATGCGGCCGAACCGGGCCAGCGCTGGGCGCGGTGCAGCTGATCGAACCGGACGTGTGCCGCCGGCTGGCCGCGCCGGGTGTCCGAGCCGTCCATCAAGTCGTCGTGCACCAGCGCGCAGGCTTGCAACAGCTCCAGGCTGCTGGCTGCCCGGATCAGGTGCGGCTCGCCGGCAGCGTCCTCAGGCTGGACGCTGCGCCAACCCCAGTAGGCGAAGGTGGGCCGCAGCCGCTTGCCGCCGTCGAGTACCGAGGCCCGGGCCGCATCGGCCAGCAGCGCCAGGTCAGGGTGCAGGGACAGCAACAGTTCGGTGTGTTCATCGAGGAATTCGGCCAGTTCGGTCGATACCCGAGCCGGCAGCGGGGTGGCCAGCCGAAGGGGGTCATCACGCGCTGCCACGCTTGCGGACATTACGCTGGCGGCCATGTCACGTTCGATCAGGGATTGCCTCGCCACCGGTCGGCCGACCTTCTCGTTTGAGTTCTTCCCACCGAAGACCGCCGAGGACGATCGGTTGCTGTGGACGACGATCCGCGAGCTCGAACCGCTGCGGCCGGACTTCGTCTCGGTGACCTACGGGGCCGGCGGCGGCACCCGAGATCACACCATCGAGATCACCGAGCAGTTGGCCAGCGACACCACCCTGCTGCCGGTGGCGCACCTGACCGCGGTCGGGCACTCGGTTGCCGAACTGCGTTCGATCGTCGGACGGCTCGCTGATGCCGGCATCTCTAACATGCTGGCGCTGCGGGGTGACCCGCCCGGTGATCCGATGGGGGAGTGGATCGCCCACCCGCAGGGATTGCACTACGCCAGCGACCTGGTCGAGCTGATCCGCTCCTACGGTGACTTCACCGTTGGCGTCGCGGCGTTCCCGTACAAGCATCCGCGCTCGGTCACGGTGGCCGAGGACACCGCGCAGTTCGTAGCCAAGTGCCGGGCCGGTGCCGATTACGCGATCACCCAGATGTTCTTTGACGCCGATGACTACCTGCGGCTGCGGGACCGGGTGGTGGCCGCCGGCAGCGAGGTGCCGCTCCTGGCCGGGCTGATGCCGGTCACCCGGATGGCAACCATCGAGCGCTCCGAGCAGTTGTCCGGTGCGCCGTTTCCGGCGCCGTTACAGGCGAAGTTCGAAGCGGTGGCCGACGACCCGAAGGCGGTTCGGGCGCTCGGCATCGACGAGGCGTCCAAGCTCGCCGAGCGGTTGCTCAGTGAGGGTGCCCCCGGGATCCACTTCATCACCTTCAACCGGTCCAAGGCCACCCGAGAGGTGTGGTCGAACCTCACCGTGGACGGCTCCAGCCGGCCGGCCCGGTCGGACGGGCTCAGCCAGGACGGGCTCAGCCAGGACGGGCTCAGCCAGGCCGGTTGAAGTCAGGCCGGTTGAACTCCGATCGGTTGGTGTCAGCCCGATCGGCATCGCGGTGGGGCTGAATGATGTCGGACGGAACGAGGAACGGTAGCCGCGCGCCGAGCACCCCGAACGGCCGGTGGTCACCGGGAAACAGGTGGTTGCGGGCCAGGTCAGCGAAACCGAGCCGGCGGTAGAGCCGCCAGGCGCGATTGTCGCCCTCCGGGGTGGACAGCAGCATGGTGCGGTGCGGCAGGTCATCGGCCAGTGATCGCAGGACCCGCTCACCCAGCCCGCGACCCTGCATGACCGGCGCGACGTGCAGTTCGGAAAGCTCGAAGGCGTTGCCCAGCCAGTAGTCGGAATCTTGCCGAACCGCTCGGCGTACCAGGTCGTGCCACCATTGCCCGGGCAGGCTGGTGTAGCCGTAGCCGAAGGCCAGCATCACACCACGGTTGTCCAGGGCCGCCCGGCAGCGAAACGAGTCCAGCTCGGCGTGCCGCATCACGTGCACACCGCGCTGGCTGCCGCTGATCGGCGCGTAGCCCATGGCAGACACGTAGATCGCCATCGCCTCGGCCAGCCGCTCGCGGATCCCGGCCGGCGGGATGTTGACGATCATGACCGTCCCGGTGGGCCCGGCCGAACTGGCGGGATCGGCTGCACCGGTCACGTCATCCATGCCGAGAGAGTAGGCGAAAGCTCGGGGTTGGCGTCAGCGTAGGTTGTCCCGGTGCGGATTCGGCCGGGTTCGTGGTTGATCGCGATCACGCTGGTACTGCTCGCCAGCCCGCTCCCGTCGCCGGCAACCGCGGCCACCAGCCCGGTGCGGCCGCTGTTCTCGCTGTCGGATCCGCGCATCAGCGAGGCGAGCGGGTTAGCGGTCGGCCACCGGAGCCCATCGGTGCTCTACCTGCACAACGACAGCGGCGACAGCGCCCGGTTCTTCGCGGTGGACGCCCGGACCGGCCGGACCAGAGCGGTCTACCAGCTGCCCGGTGCCCGCAACCTGGACTGGGAGGACCTGGCCACCGGCCCGGATCAGCGCGGCGTTGCCTCGGTCTGGCTGGCCGACATCGGTGACAACGACGCGCTACGCAGCGAGGTGCAGCTCTACCGGGTGGACGAGCCGGCAGTGGACGAGCGGGCAGTGGACGAGCGGGCAGTGGCCGAGCCGGCCGAGCTGACCACTGGTCGGCCTCAGCTCTGGCGGCTGCGCTACCCGGACGGGCCACACGATGCCGAGTCGCTGATCGCCGACCCGGTGCGGCACCGGCTGTACCTGATCACCAAGTCGCTGTTCGGCCGCAGCGAGCTGTTCGAGGTCCCGGCCAGCCCGGACCCGAGCCGGGTACAGGCACTCAGCCAGGTGGGCACGCTCAGCTTCGGACTTACCGGCACCCCGGGTGGTCCGAACCCGATCGGCCAGCTGACCGCGACCGGAGCTTCGATCTCAGCCGATGGCTCGCTGGTCGCGGTACGCACCTACACCGATGCCTACCTGTGGCCGGTCAGCGACGGCGATCTGGCCGCCGCCCTTCGCCGGCCGCCGACCCGGATCGCGCTGCCGCCCC
>JBDSAN010000138.1:0-19227 GCA_039922115.1 Jatrophihabitantaceae bacterium | reverse complement strand
GGCCCCAGCCCTCGGTATTCGATTCGATGCTCTGGTGCTTGCGCTCATCGGGTGCGTCAAGCTTGGAGAAGCCGCTCTCGACCACTGCCACGATCACGCCATCATCAGTCGGAAGAACGGTGAACTCGATCAGGGTGCTGCGATCGGCGGCTAGCTCGCCACCCGGAAAGGTGCTCGACCAGCGGAACGCCGCGTAGGTCATCGGCCGCAGTTCGACGACCTCGACCGGAAAGCGTCCCCACTTCTCGGACTCGCGAATGACAACGGTGCCGGCCACGCGGTCGGAGGTGACCGGATGGTCGGCCGGCACCCACCAGCCCGGATCGGTGACCAGTTCCCAGACTCGCTCAAGGGGAGCGGCGATGGCGATGCTGCGTTCGATGGTGTCCTGCATGATGGCTCCTCCGCTAGTGACAACTCGTGCAACCAAATGGTTGCACGCCTGCCCAGCGATTGCAACCCCATGGTTGCAGATCCGGCGAGCCGAGGGACGGCCCGGCAACACCGGAGGAGGTGCAGCGATGTGCGCCGCACCCCCTCCGGTGTCGCGATCCTGGTTACAGGCCCAAACAGAACCCGACGTCGTCATAGCCGACGTTGTGGCCGTTCGGCCAGCTGTCGACGATGGAACGGTCATAGGTCCATAGCTGGACGACGTAACCGCACTGCGGCCAGTTGCCATCGGTCTGCAGCGACCAGGTGCCGGCCGCGACCGATGAGGTCGTCAGCGTCGGATTGTGCGTTGGCGCTGGCGGATTCAGGCTCGCCGGCAGGGTGTCGAGTGAGTACGAGCCGAAGTACGGATCGGTCGCGACGAAAGTGCCCTGGACGAGGTCACCCGGATTCGCCTTGTTGCAGGGCGTTCCCGAGCTGAGCGTCAGATCGGTGGTCGGCGCGGTGTTGTCGACCCGGATCGGGTACCAAGCGGTCGTCCCGAGCAGGTTGTACGCGGAATCGACCATCTCCAGCCTGAGCTCGTAGTCCCCGTCGACAACAACCCCGCGGGTGCGCCAGGCAGCCAGCTGGCCCATCGGGTTCAGCGCGGTCGACAGGTACGGGGTGTAGCCGGTCATCGGATCGGGGGTGCGGGTCACCACCGGGAAGAAGCCGGTCACGAAGGGGTCCTTGACCGGGGTACCGGTTCCAGAACCGCCTGCCGGACGCCACATCGCCCGGTAGGAGTAGCCGCTGCTCGCGAACGTGTCGTTGGCGTAGGCGTGCACCGTGACAGTCCCACCGAACGGGCAGGCCCGGTCGAGGGAATCGACCGGTGAGCCGAACTCGATGAACTTCACCCCGGCGCCGGCGATGGTGAGTCCGCTGGCATCGATTGACTGAACCGGGATCCGGCCGAGTGCTCGGATCTCTGGATTGTTGGTGACACGCCGGCGGGGCGGGATCTCGATGTGAGTCTCGACGGCGTTACCCCATCGCGGCATCAGGTTCGGATTGGTAGTCGAAGGCGGGGTATTCCACGACAGCACTGCGCGGATTCGGCCAACCTTCGGCTCCTTGCAGGTGCGCGCGTGTTCGGCGGTTTTGGCCGGCACACCCACCCAGTAGTGCAAGCCGTCAGCGGGTAGCGGTTTGAAGTCGTGCACCACTACCTTTGCGGTATCGAGGTAGGTCCACTTGCAGTTGTCGTCGTAGTCCACCCAGAACGCGACGTACTCGACCGAACCCGGGGTGCACGGCGCGCCGGAGAACCCGCTCGGCAGCTTGACCTGAATGGTTGCGACCAGCAGGTCGCGGTTGTAGTCCAACCCGAGGCAGTTCAGCTGCTCGTAGGTCGTATCGCCTTGCTCGGACAGGTACGCCTTGATCAGCTTTGCCCAGTCAATACCGTGGTTCTTCAGCTCGCCGATGGTCGCCAGCAGGTTCGACTGCGACAGCGTGCCTTCGGCGACGGCATTGGCCAGCAGCGGGGTTGCGAACCGGTGCGCCGGGATCTTGTCCACCCGCGCGGCCTTCACCGCATCGGCCAGCGAGAACGGGCTCGCTTCGAGTTCGGGAAGCGGGTGCGGTAGCACGGCCTGCAGGTACTTGGGCAGTGCGTCGAGGTTGAGGTCGAGCTGATCGATGACGTCACGCAGGATCAGCCGACGTGGCTTGATCTGCACGTGATGCTCGATCCGGTTGCCCCAGATCGGCTGCCAATTCGGTTGTCCGGCCGGTGGCATGACCTGCCAGGAAAGGATGGCCCGGGCAAGGGGCAGGACGGGCTCGGCGCACCGCCTGCGCAGCGGCTCGCTGAGCGGGTAGGAAACCGTGTAGACCAGCGGCTTGGTCTTCTGCTTGCCGCAGTCCACCGAGTCCGGGATGTCGTGGGCGTTGAACGACCCGAGTCCGACATCGGACCAGTTTGCACCGTCATCGTAGGAGATGTAGAACCTGACCCATTCGGTGCTGCCCGGGCTGCAAAGGTCTCCGCCGTAGCCGGAGGCGCGCTTGACCTGAACGGTCGCCTCCAGGGTGTCGGTGTCCGGGTTCAGCCCGAGGCAGGTCAACTGCTCGAACTCGACGTCCGAGATGATCTCGAAGGTGGGCTTGAACTCAGATTCGACCAGGTTGCCGAAGTGGTTCGGGTTCTCGCCGAGCAGTAGGTGAAGGTTCTCTCGCAGGTTCAGCAGCTCCTCGATCGCGGGCTGGGCCTTGCTCGCAACCTTCGATTGACCGGGACGCTTCGCTGGCTTCGGATCGGTCATCTCTCCTCCTCGCGGCCACCGGTGCAGGGGCAGGTGCCTGAGCGCTAAACCGAAGTTGGCCTACCTAGGGGAGTTCGGCGATCAGGCCGAGATACATCCGAGCTGGCATATTGCCTTTGTTTTGCTGGGTTCTACCGGCGATGCCCACGAATTTTCTGCGATGCCCGAATTGCAACGCTGGCAGGCCTGCTTCAGGATTGTGGATTGCCGAGCCGGTTAGGCTCAGTTCGTAAGGCAGGGACGGCCAGGGTGGAGTGTTGAGGTGACCTTCGAGTTCGCCGGCGAACTGTGGTACTGGCGTGGTCCGGCGCCGTATTACTTCGTAAAGGTGCCCGAGAACGGCTGCCGCCAGCTCAAGGCGATGTCGGGCGAGGTCAGCTACGGCTGGGGCGTGATCCCGGCTACCGTACGGATCGGTGCGACCGAGTGGACGACTTCGCTGCTGCCCAAGGACGGTCAGTACTTGGTGCCGATCAAGGCGCTCGTGCGCGCTGCTGAGGAGCTTGAGGACGGCGACCGGGTTGAGCTGCGGCTCACCGTTGCGGGCTAGCGTGGTCGGCGTTCCGATCCGGCGATCCTCGTGGCTAACTCCTCATCGAACCACGGCCTGCCGTCGCCCAATCCACTCCTCGTAGTACTCCTCGAACGACACCCCAGTCGCGGTGCCGGGGTTGTCATCGTTACCGAACTCGAAGCCGCAGCGCGGGCAGACTTCGTAGGACGGCCTGCCGAGAAGGTCCTCATACGGTGTGGAGCGCCATGCCTTCCGGCGGCGGCCATACCTGGTACGGAGCTACCTGAAGTCCTTCGAAATTGCAGACTGGGCAATTCATCGTGGCATCACCCCGCTATCCGCTGGACCCCGAAGCATCCTGATAGCTGGCATCGAACCACGGCCTGCCGTCCGCAATCCATTGCTCCCGGTACTCGTCGAAAGAGGAGGGCGGACGCGTACCAGGATTGTCGTCGTTGCCGAACTCGAAAGCGCAGCGTGGACAGACGTCATACGACGGACTGCCGAGGAAGTCCTCGTATGGAGGCGAGATCTCCAGACCTTCTGGTGGCGGCCAAATCTCGTAGGGTTGGATTTCGAGACGATCAAACCCACATACCGGGCAGACGTACATGCTCAATCACTGTCCTGTCAATATCGTGACGAGGTCGAAAGTGCCGTCTGGCTTAGGCGACAGCCGCAGGCCTAGCTGAAAGTCGCCCGTTCCGTCGGCGAGCGGGAAACGGCTGATGATATCGATGATGCCACCCTTGCGAGTCGCGGTCGCGGGTCGACTTGCCAGATCCTGCAGGTAGGTCGTCCAGGTGGCAGTGTTGCCTGCTGGATCTATGACCGGTAACGCGTACCTGCCGGATCCGAATAGATGCTTGCGCACGTGCTTCTTCGTGAGGCCCCAGCCTGGGTCGCTGGCGTGGGGCCTGAAATTGACGACGCGTGTCGTGATTCCACCTTCAACAATGGTGAATCCCGTCTCGGAGGGGCTGGTTGTTGCGGCTCGGGCGGATTGCCTGGCGTCGTTGAGCATCTGGCCGGCGGTCTTGCCTTGGCGTTCGATGCCTGCCATGAAGGTGGTGCCGACGCCGGTGTCGGCGATGTGGATGACGTAGCGGGTGGCTGTGAGGTCGGTGGCAAGGGATCGGGCGAAGGCGCTGCTGGCGGTGGTGTAGCCGCGGACGGCTTGGCCAGCGGTGCTCAGTGCTTCGACACCGCGCGAGAGTAGGGGCAAGCCGTCGGCGAGCTTGCCCAGCTTGCCGATACCGGGCAGCAGGCCGAGGGTGTCGAGGCCGAGTGATCCCCAGGTGACGTCCTCGCCGGTAGCTTTGCGGGTGCCGTCAACGGTCAGCTGCGCTGCGGATAGTGCGGTGAGGACTTGGCCGGCGAGCAGCAGCAGTCCGGGGATGAGTTCGGGTTGGACGATGGCCAGGACGAGGATGGCGACCAGGGCGACGACCAGCAGGACGATGGTGATCTTGGCTAGGGCGTCGGAGGCGAGGTCGAGGGCTTTCTGCCACCAGTGCTTGTTCTTCATGCCCTGGCCGTGGGCGTGTTTGAGTGCGCCGACGAGTCGGGCGTCGGCGGTCTGGCGTTGACCGGCCAGGTCACGTAGCTGGGCTTGGGCTTTGCGGATCGAGGCGTTCGCTACCGCGACCTGCTCATCGTGCGGGTTCTTCGCGGCCGGGTCGGGTTGGCCGGTGGCTGGGTGTGGTGGGGGAGTCCAGGCAGCTTGCTGGGTCTGGGCGGTGTGCAGATCGGTGCTCGACTGGCTCACGATCTGCTGCTGGACGCGGGCATCCTCGGCGATCTGACGCACCGAAGCGGCATAAGCCCGCAGCCCGGCGGCGGCGTCGGAGTAGGAAGCGTTCAGCTTGTCCAGATGGGATGGCACCTTATCGATCCGGTCCCGAAACGCATCAGCCGAACTACCCCGCCAGACCGCGTCACCAGCGTTGTGCTGCACCGACCGCAACGTCCTAGCAGCGGCAGCCGCATCGTCAGCATCACCCTGCAGATCCCGCGCGAGAGCAAGCAACCCATCCGGATCACCCCGACCCGGGTCAGCCTCGGTCCAGATCATGCTGATGCCACATCCTCACCCTTCAAGATCATCGGTGGCGAGCCTAACGAATCCGGACGGCGCGAGTTGTCCGAATCAGCGCCCTGTGGACAACTCGTCTAGGGCTTGGGCGTCGACAGTTACCACTGGGCCGGATGGATGAACCGCGCGGCCGGCTCGGCGAGGCGCTGGGTGATGCGCATAGCGAGGTCCATGTCGGCCAGCCGGGCGTTACGCAGATTGGTCAGCCGGCTTGGCTTGCAATCAAGGCTGTCGGCTAGTGCGACCCAGGTCAGCTGGTGTTCTGACCGGTACTCGTTGAGGGCTGCGTGCAGTTGCGGCAGGTCCCATCGAAGGCGGCTGTCCAGTCCAGCGTCCGGTAGCCGGGTATCGCCGACGGCGACGGTGGGGCCGGTCAGGAAGTCCTCCGGAGCGCGCTGCAGCCAGCGTAAGATGATCGTGGCGTACTGGCAGGTCATCGCCTTGGGGTGCCGGGCATGGCGCACCAGCGCACCCGGGCAGAGGCAGTCATCAGCCAATCGTACGTTGAGATCAGCAGATTCGGCCCAGAGCTCGTCGGCGAGCGCGGTCCAGCCCAGCTCGTGCTGGGCACGCTTGGCGTCGAGCGCCTCGATCAACGCACCACAATCGAAGCTTGGCAAGCTAGGCATGCCCGCCAGGATAACCAGGCGGGACCGTAGCGGGACCGACCGTGCCCGCCCGCTGCGGTCAAGCCGGCTAGCTAGCTGAACGTGAACCAATCGACGTTGATGAAGTGATCGGTGTTGCTGACGAAGCGGAGATACACCGTGTGGTAGCCAGAGACCGGCTGCGGTTTGGTCGCGTAGTGGGAGACAAATCCGTACTGGCCCCCGTCGATCGGACCGGTTACCGACCACGACGGAGTGTTGTTCATCGAGTCCAGATGGACTTCGACGGTACCCGCTGCAGCCTGCTCCGCGATGACGTTGACCGTGCTTTCACCGAAGAACTGGACGTTGTCAAAGCGCAGCCAGTCGCCGTTGCTGATGTAGTCGACCTGGGTGATCTGGCCGCCCGGAAGGGTGTGCACGCCGGTGCCGGACTGGGCGTTGTATCGCTCGGCCTGCAGCGTGTCCCGCGCCGCACCGAAGCGGTAGCTGCCAATCTGGCCATTGGGCAATGACCACTGCTGGGCGTTGGTTCCATTGCAACGGTAGAGCTGCAGCCGGGTGTAGTTGTTCTGACTGGAACTCGGATCGTCCAGGCACAAGCCGGAGTAGGAGTTCAGGTAGCCGCCGTTATAGGGCTGCCAGACCTGGTAGGAAGCTCCGGTGCAGTCCCAGAGTTCGACCTGGGTGCCCTGGGCAGTGCCACCGTTGACGGGCTGCAGGCACTTGCCAAGGTCGGTCAGGGTGCCGTCATCGTTCTGCGACCAGGACTGGCCGTTGCAGTCGAACAGCTGCACCGGCGTGCCGTTGGCGGGGTTGGAGTAGAGGACATCCAGGCACTTGCCGAGGACGCCGGAGCGGACCGGGCCGCTGTTCGCCGTCGCTGCATCGGCGGTCGCAGCGTGCAGGCCAACCAGCGTTCCGGTGGCCAGCACGATGCTGACAAATTTTGCTATGAGCCGCATTGCTCTCCTTCATTGGGGTTTAGTCGGCAAACCCTAACAGAAAGCCAGTAACGGGTTGTAATCCTTGTATAGCAGCATAAAACTGACCCGATGCGGCGTCGTGGCCGAGCCAGCGGCCTACCAATCTCGGCAGCCAGCTCGCCGTACCGGCGCTAACCGGCCACTGACAGCTGGCGCAGGCAACGCTCCCGCTCAGCGATCGTGTCCGGGTCCGCCGGGTCCAGTTCGGCGGCCCGGTTCAGGTCGGCCAACGCGTCGTCCCAGCGGTCGGCGGCAATGTAGGCGGTGGCCCGGTTGAACAGCAGCGCTGCCGACTCGCCGAGTTCCAGCGCTTGTTCCAGGTCGTTCATCGCGCTGACCAGATCACCCTGGTCGAAGGCGACGGCTGCGCGGCCGGCCCAGGCCGCCTGCAGGCTCGGGTCGGCCAGGATTGCCTCGTCATATGCTGCTGCCGCACCGCTCAGGTCACCTGCTGTGGCCGCCAGTTGGCCGCGGATGCTGAGCAGGTGCGGGTTGGCCGGGTCCAGCGCCAGGCCGGCCTCGACGTCGCGGGCGGCGGCCTCGTCCTCGCCGAGATCGGCAAGTAGCCCCGCCCGGTAGACGTAGGCAGCCAGGAACTCCGGGCTGAGTTCCAGCGCGTAGTCGAAGTCGGCCAGTGCCGCATCCAGCTGACCCAACCCGGCGCGGATGTCACCGCGGTTGTAGTAGGCCTCGGGCAGTGGCGGCGACAGCCGGATGGCGTTCTCGTAGTCAGCGATCGCCGCCTCGTCACGGCCTAGCCGGTGCAGCACGCCGGCTCGGTCGAAGTGGTACGGCGCGTAGTTGGGGTCCTGGGTGATGGCTTCGGTGAAGTCGGCGAGAGCGGCTTCCAGATCACCGGCAGCCGCCCGCACCTGACCGCTGTTGTGGGTCAGTACCGAGCGGTGCAGCAGGTGTTCCTCGGGCTGCAACTCTGCGCTCAGCCGGGCGTAGCCTTCCTCGACCAGCCGCAACGCCTCGTCATAGTTGCGCATATGTGACTCGATCAGCGCCAACCCGTTCTGCATGAATACGGTGTGGAACGCGCGCTCGGCCGGGTCGGTGAAGGTGGTGGCGAATGCGATCGCCTGGTTGATCCAGGCCTTTGCCTTGAGGTGATCAATCCGTTCCGGTTCGGCGTGCCGGGTGTAGAGCATGGCTGTGCTGTAGGCCGAGGTCATGTGCATCTCGGGTTCGGTCGTGTTGAGCCGGGCTTCGTGATAAAGATCTTCCACGCCCTGCGGACGTCCGATCATGATCAACGCCAGCGCCTTCCGGGCCGTGACCAGGTGGCAGAGCTTGAACCGCGACCAGTCCACCAGCGGTCGGGCGCGCTCGGCCAGGTCGATGGTGGCGTGGTAGTAACCCATCACGCTGCAGTGATCGATCCCGAACCGCAGCGCATCGATCCCCGCGTCGCGCGGGTCGCTGCCGTGCTCGCGGTGGAACGCAATAGCGCCCAGTTGCAGCGAGAACTCGCCATGGGCCAGCTCGTCGGCGCGCCGGTCGTGCAGCAGCGCGCGCTCGTCCGGATCGAGGTCGTGATAGGCCGAACGCAGCACCGGATCCTCGGACAGGCATTCGCCGGCGACGTAGTCGGCCGCCAGCTCGGCGACCGGCTGGTCGGCGTCGGCACCAACCAGCTCGCAGGCCGCGGCAACCTGCCGGGAGGCGAACCGGCGCAGCGCAGCGGCCAGCGGCTGATCGAGTTCACCGTTGCCGGTGCTGATGATTACCTGCAGCATCGCCGGATCCAGCCTGCGCATGAGGACGCTGACGAACTCCACGTCAGTCGGGTCGGCCTGGTCGAGATTGTGTACCACCAGCGACCGGGGGCCAACCTCGTGCAAGTAATCCCGCAGGAATTCGGTCAGGCCGTTGGCCAGCTGCATGGTCCGGTCGGCCGGGTAGAAGCGGGTGCGTTCGCGCACCGCTGCCGAGGAGGTGAGCGTCTGGCGGGCCATCGGCATGATCGAGGCCAGTTCCGGGGCGGCGGCCAGGATTTCGATGTCAAAGCGACCCGGTAGCCCCGGCAGTAACTGCAGGACGTCGGGCACCAGCGATCGCAGCAGTGTGCCCGCCGCGGTGTACGGCCCGCGCAGTCGGCGGTGGGCATCGACAGCCGGCGCCAGCAGCGGTGCCGAGGTCAGCGCGGGTGCCGCCACCTCGCGGTCGCGCCGCGAGGCTCCGACAACCCAGTGGTGGTGCGGTGCAGTCATGGTGTCTCCCGGGGTCAGCCGATTACGTGTACGGCGGCGGTGGTGCGGCGCAGCCGGCGTTCGCGCAGCACGATGAATGTCACGATGCCCAGCTGCACGATCGTGAGCAGCAGGAAGGTTGCCGAGTCGGCCAGTTCACCCCAGCGCATGCCGTGGCCACTGGTCAGGCCGTCGATCGCGCCGCTGAACAACCGGCGCAGCAGCGGCAGGATGGCCACCACGAATGAGCCGGCTGAGAACAGGTAGCCGGCCAGCAACAGCCAGCAGTACCAGCGGGCGACCGCTCGATCGCGGGGGTGCCACAGCGATTCGTCGGAGGCTCGCTGTGGCTGTCCGACCAGCCGCAGCAGCCGGTTGGCGATCAGCCGATTGGTGGTCTTCTGCAGGTCCACGCAGCCGAGCATCGTGACGACCAGCTGGTAGAGATCGGTCTGCAGAAAGAAGTAGAACTGCCAGATCAGACGCAGCATGGTGAGCAGGGCCAGCGCCAGGCACAGCCGGCCGATCAGCGGCTGGCTGCCGCCCGGTTGGCGCAGCGCCGCAGCCGTCAGGCTCAGCCCGGCGAACACGATCAGATCGGCCAGCATGCCGGCCAGGATCGGCAGGTAGCGCTTGCGGCGGGGCACCAGCACCAGGCCATCGAGGTTGGTCTCGGCGACCAGAAAGTACAGCCGGCGGGCGATTCGCAGCTGTGATCGCACTCCCAGCCGGCGACCTGCCAGGGCGTGAAAGGCCTCGTGGATCAACACGAACGGCAGCTGCCCGAAGACTGTCACCAGCAGCACGACGGTCGCGAGGTCGGTGAAGAACAGGTTGTGCGGGCGGGGCTGCAGGTCCGGATGGCGTGCCATCACCAGGGCGGCAGCTATCAGCAGCCCGGCGTAGCAGGCCCAGGCGATCGGTGAGAACGCCAGCCGTCCCAGGCGCTGCCAGGACACCTGTCGGCCGGCTGATACGGGCTCGTCCGGGGCGGCGACGAAGCCGAGCTCGTCCATCGCGGCCAGGAATTCCAGCACGTCCACCGGTTCGTGGTAGGTGTCGAGGTACCACTGGGCCGCCTGGCGTGGGGTCGCGCCGCCGGTCAGTTCGTGCAGCAACGCTGCCCCGTCGGCGGGTAGCACGCAGTAGGAGTCGGTGTCGGCGCGTCCTACCGTCACGTCCTCGCCCTCGTCGAGGAAGGCCAGGACGTGCAGGCGCACCGGACGGTCGAGGTCGTCGACGATCTGGTCGCTGGTCTCGGCGGGTAGCGCAGGCACCGGGGAGCTCCTGGGTTTGGGGATGAGCTGATCTGGCTGGCACGACGGTCGGTAAGGCGGTCCGGGACGTCCTGCTGGGACCTGGACGTCCCGGACCTCAGTGCTAGGCGTTGGCGATGCACGGCGGCCAGTAGGCACCCGAGCTGGTCAGACGGACCGAGCCTGCCTTGCGAACGGCGATCTTCTTCATGGAAAACACCCCCCTCCACTGATCTCGTTGGACACGGAGCCGCTGCATGCGTCGGCACTGCCATCCGGTGCAAGGGGGTACAGCTAGCTCGCGGTGGGGGCAGCCCGTCTGACACGAGGGGATCCGTGGACGAGGTAAGCGGACTTCCGCACATGTAGCCGCATATGTTTTTTTTGTCGCGTTAGCTACTGATTAGGTATAAACAAACATTGCTGACGAACGGTCGTTCATGTGAGACTGAGCCGTCCTCACGGGGAGTGGTCACCGAGTGGGGGAAGCGCTTGTACGTTCAGATTCTCGGGCACGTCCAGGTCCTTAGCGGCAAGGATCTGGTGTTGCCGTCCCCGCGGCTGGCGCGCCTGCTACTGGGTTCATTGGCGCTGCGAGCCAACCGCACGATCGGTCATGACCAGCTCAGGTACGTTCTTTGGGGCGACCGCGTTCCGAAGTCAGCTGCGGCGAACCTGCGCGGTTACCTGGCCGAGTTGCGCCGGCTGCTGCGCTCGGCCACGGGCATCACGCTCGAGACGGATCCGACCGGGTTGAGGCTGTCGGCGGTCCCCGAAGCGGTGGACGTGCTGCTGTTCGACTCGCTCGCCACGGAAGGGCACCGGCTGCTGAGCGAAGGGCGGGCTGAACCTGCCAGCGAGCGGCTGGGCCAAGCCCTCTCGCTCTGGCGCGGGCCGGTGATGGACGCCATGGTGGTGCCCGAACCGTTGCAGGCCGAGGCGCAGGTGCTGGAGCTGAAGCGTCAGGACGCGGTCGAGGGCAGCGTTGACGCGCGGTTGGCACTGGGGCGCCATCGAGAGCTGATCGTGGAGTTGACCCTGCACGTAGCGCAGTGGCCGCTGCGCGAGCGGCTGTGCGGGCAGTTGATGCTCGCACTGTGCCGCAGCGGGCGGCAGGTCGAGGCGCTCAGCGCCTACCAGGCGCTGCGAGCGAGGCTGGACGAAGATCTGGGCGTCATGCCCAACGCCGACTTGCAACTGCTGTACCGGAGGATGCTGCGCGCGGATCCGAACCTGCACTATCCGAGCGGACGGGTCTGTCGCGGCTGGTGTCCTGACGGTGGGGTGATTGCGGGGCCCCTTCCCGATCGGGGTTGTCGGAGCTAGACTTGCGCGTTCGGGCGTCGCACGTGCGAGGTTAACCATGTACCAACTTCGTAACATCTATGGGTACAAGTCATACCTGCGGTGGTGTGACGAACCGCAGCCCGAAGATCTTTCTGGCGATACCGAAGACGCCGGCGACGTGATGGATGGTCGCTGGGTTGTGAGCAGCTACCCAGACCTGGTAGACGCAGTGTCGTTCTTGACCGTGATGAACAAGCGGTTGGACCTTGCCTATCGCGGGCAGGAGGAGCTGCGGCCGCAGGTGCCAACATTGTTCCGAGGATCGTGGTTGCCGCCTTGGGGCGGGCACGGCAGGGTTAGCATCGGCAATCGAGACGTTTGTCGCTCGCGATTGGCGCAACTCGGGCCGCTTGTTTTCAGGATCTGCAAACAGATCGGACTGCCGCGCTGGCGGACACTCCAGGATCTCGAGCAAGCGCAGTGGGCCGTGATCCAGCATTACGGGCTATGGCCCACCCCAATGATCGACCTGAGCCGATCGCTTCGGGTGGCAGCAACGTTCGCGTTGCGAGAACGTGCATCTGAGCCCGCAGCCGACGATGCGCTGATTACTGGCAATCTTTTCGTCGCGGGCGTGCCGAATCGCTCCGGCTCGATCACCTGCAGCCTGGACGACCAGATGCTGGTGGCGGCGCTCAGCTCGGTCTGCCCGCCAGCCGCCCGCCGCCCGCACCTGCAGGATGGGCTGCTGGTTTCCCGCTTTCCGACCGTCGGAGTTGCGGCCAGCGAGGTGGGCAAGAACGATCTTCGTCTGAGAACTGTCGCGCACATCAAGCTGGTCGATCGATCCAGGTCGAAGGGTTTCTGGTCGAATGACTTCCCGCGCCTGTCCCGGCACTCCCTCATGCCAACGAAGGAGAATGACCCGCTGCTTAAAGCTTTCGAGGATTGGATCGAGTACGTCCCGACGAGTGCCGGAGCTGTGGACTGGTGCGCGCGTATGAGCAGCTGACACGGATTCTGCGAGGACTGAAGGAAGATTCGAACGCGATCTTTCGGGCGCCCGATGATGGCGCGCTTGCCTAGATCAGAACCGGGTGTTGCGTCAGCTCAACGACTGGCAGCAACGGCCAGTTCGCCGTCACCAACCTGTGCTCGGCAAATACCTCAGCTGCTTCCAACCGGTTTACGACACAACTGGACCGTCCCCGACCGGGTACCTGGCGCGATCGTGCAAGCAGTTGCCTGCCGATTTCGGTTCGACCGACACGCCGGTCACAGCGATCGCCGGAAAGATCACCACCGATTACCCGCTGGTGGCTGTTGCGATCTCGGGCAACTCATCCGGCCACGGAATTGGCAAATGTCAGCGTCGGGGTCACCAACCCCGATCCGTTGCATAGCTCGAACTTCGCCCCCGTTGCATCCTCGCGGCTCAGCTCGACGGTGCCGCTTGTCGGGCGAGCCGGCAGGTATCACTTCGTGACCCAGGCCCCGGGTTTAGGTATCCTCATTTCCGATTATCGTAGCTATACCGGCGAAACAGGGCAGAGCGCCCGGCCTGTGAGGAGACAAGATGCGCAAACTTGCGGCAATGACCATGGTGGGAGCGGTGGCAGCAGCTACGGCCCTGATGCCGGCCACCAACGCCAGTGCCCTTGGCGGCGAGACGCTGGGCTGCCGGGTCGCACCCGGCCATACCTTCACCTTCTCCGAGTTCTGCACGAACGATTCGCCGTCGAACACGGGCTACACTATCGGCTTTCTCGTGCAGAACACCAGTGGAACGTATGACTATGCCTGGAGCATCCCTGGCCCCAGCTCTGTCTACGCCGGCTGCACGTCCACCTCTAACTCCTGCACCATCAGCGTCACCCGGGCGACGAGGGAGTACGACATGTCGGTGACGCTGACGCAGGGCGGATCGTCGGAGACGCTCACCTCGTACGCGGACATCGAGCCGTGGTGCGGCAACGTCCTCTGCTAGTCGCCGCTACCAACACCACGACAGCGCTCCCGACTTCTGGCAGGTCGGGAGCGCTGTCGTCATGTCGATACGTTGTTGCCTGTTTTGCAATCAGGCCACGAGGAAGCTGCGAAGGTAGTCGACCGCAGTGTCCAGGGGTACCCGCAACGAAGACTCGTCCTGCGTTGCCTTGGAGAGCAGGAGCCCACCTTGCAGCGCGGCCAGCGTGGAGATAGCAAGCCGTTGTGGATCGGCGTTCGGTCTTAGCTGGCCGTTGGCCACCATTCGGCTCAGGCCGGTTTCCAGCAGCAGTTGCCACGCTGCGAACGCCGCATCGATTTGGGGCTGCGGCTGTAGCGAATTGCCTGATAGTTCACCGGCAAGGGTGCCCAGCGGGCATCCGCAGTACGGCTGGCTCTGGCGCTGGTGCACCACGATCGCGTTGGCCCACCGCTCGACGTCCTCCAGCGACTTCATCTCCTGCAGCAGATTTCCCTGAAAGGCGAGGATCTGCTCGCCAACATGCTCGACCACGGCCATCACGAGGTCGTCCTTGGAGTTGAAGTAGTGATACATCTGCGACTTGCTGGTCGAGGTTGCGCGTCCTACTTCGTCGAGGCTCACCGAGGCAATCCCTCGCGCGACCATCAGGTCGGCTGCGGCAGCCACGATCCGGTCCCGTGTTTGCTTGCCCTTCGACGTGATCGGTCTGGCGTCTGCCACCGTGCTCCCTTCGGAATGGACTTGACGGTCCAGATTAGACCTACCTAGAGTGGACCATCCAGTCCAATTTAGGAATAGGCGTGCCCGACCTCAAGTCCCAGCTCGACGGCATCACTCGCGCTATCCCGGAGCAGATCGGTGCGCGAATTGCTGCCGGTGTGGCTGAGCTGGCTACCTCAGGGGTTGCCCCCGGCTTACCCGTCGGGTCGGCTGCGCCGGCGTTCTCCCTGCCTGACGCCTACGGGGCCACCGTCGCGCTCGACGATCTTCTGACGAGCGGGCCCGCGGTGATCACCTTCTATCGTGGAGATTGGTGCCCGTACTGCAATCTCCAGCTTCGTGCGCTGCAAGAGTCGCTGTCGCAGATCCAGGACGCCGGGGCGAGTCTGGTGGCCATCAGCGCGCAGGCGCCGGATCATGGCAGCGAACTGATCAGCAAGCACGAGCTGAAGTTTCCCGTTCTCAGCGATCTCGATCAGTCGGTGAGCGAGGCCTACAAGGTGCGCTTCGACCTTTCCGGCGAGCTTGAGGACCTTCAGGTGAACGTTTTCCAGAATGATCCGGCCGCCCAGAACGCTGACGGTCGGCGATCCTTGTCGGTGGCGTCCACCTTCATTGTCGACGCTGATCGCGTTGTGCGATTCTCTTCGGTCGAGGCCGACTGGCGAATCCGTGTCGAACCGGCTGACATCGTCGCCGCCCTCGTCAGCCTGTAGGCGAGGATTCCGCGCCTGTGGAGGCAAACTGATTGCTCGGGGAGCGGAGTTGCCTGGATGCTGCCAGGATGGCGATGCGTCACGGCTGCGCGAACGAGCACCCAAGACGAAGCCTTGAATTGCACTATGATTTGGCCGCGACGCGCAGGGGTCAGAACAGTGGTCGGGACAGAAGGTAGCCAACTCTGATCGAATTGGCCGCTCAGACATCTGACTCAATTGTTGCCGGAAGCCTACGTTCGATGGCGGTATCAGTCTCGATGAGGAAGTCCACCTGGGGCACCGAAATTGAACTCAGGTTGAAGCCCGTGACAGTTGCCCCGACTGGTGTAGCTTCAACAGCGCGCAGTGTGACACGTTGGCCTTGGCGAAGGGTGCCACGTTCGAGCGACCCTGCAACGATCCACTTCCGGTCCGAGCGCTTGAACATATCGAGCACGGTCACCTGAAGGGGCGCATCAGCGTCTTGACTGGCCACCACGGTCATCTGGCGGTCTCGGGATCGTCTGAAGCCTTCGCGACCTTGGTAGCCGATGCCGGACTCGAAGCCGCATCTAAGGCAGAAATCATAGGAGGGCATACCAAGGAACCGTTCGTGTCGAGGCGAGATCTTGAGCCCGTTCGGTGGTCGCCTGATCTCGTTGGTCGCGACTTCCGGGCCCTCGAACTGCCACACCGGGCGGCAGGCCACTGGGCATTGCGCCCACGGCCGCAGGCAGAACGAAACTCGCTGAACGACATGGAATCAATCCGTAAGCTGTCTGGGAACTTCGTTGTGGAAGGTGGCTAGATCTTGCTGGATGTTGTTCGGTGTTCGCTCGGCTTGGCCGACACACTTGGCAAGATCACGCAGCAAGCGTCGATGGCTGGCCCAGAAGCCCACGGATCGGGTCAGCAGCGAAACCAGCAGATCCCCCTCGTAGTACGTAGCCTTTATGAGGGGATTGTGCTGGAGCATACTGAGGGCTCGCGGCACGGTGACCGGACAGGCCACGTCCTGACCGGTCAGGAGCCGCAGGTCGCTCGGCACAAGCGAATCCAGTGGAACCTGCCGCAGGCGATAGACCTCTCGAATCAAGTCGGTCGCGTCGTCCGGAGGATCGCCCCACACCGGGCCATCAAGCTGGTCGATGGTGAGGTCATGTTGCCCTGTCATGACCGACCCATCGTTCTTTCGTGACCAACTCAAGAGGCCATCCGTTCCGAGCTGGTACCTGCTGCGATGCCGATACACGGGAATCGCCAGCAAGGTCCATCGGTTTCGGCCGAGCAAATCAGAGCGTCCGACAGGACCGCTCGTCCGTAGCATGGGTAGCAGTACTGCCGTGCGTAGGTCATTTATGCTTCGCACCGGCCGTATTGAGAACCTGAGCTGCTATCCGGCATCATGCGGCGCTGCTCGTTCGTCAAACCACGGGCTGCCCTCGTCAACCCATTCACTGTGGTACTCCTCGAACGATAGGCCGGGCGCGGTGCCAGGGTTGTCATCGTTGCCGAATTCGAAGCCGCAACGCGGGCAGACTTCGTACGAAGGTCTGCCGAGAAAGTCCTGGTACGGCGGCGAGATCTCCAGCCCGGCGGGCGGTGGCCATACTTGGTATGGAGGCACCTTAAGCCCCGCGAAATTGCACACTGGACAGCTGAACATCGGCTACTTCCCACCCTGCCTCGTGAGTAAGGTGACCAGATCATACGTACCATCCGAATTCGGTGAGAGCCTGAGACCCAGCCGGAACGTGCCCACCTCACCGGTACGAGGGAACTCGCCAACAATGTCAATGATTCCGTCTTTGCCGGTGCTTGTCGGTTCTCGGCTAGCGAGCTTCTGCAGGTGGTCCAGCCACACGTCGGCATTCCCGCTGGGGTCTATCTGCCGGAGCGACAGCTTCTTCGGTCCGAAGAGGTGCTTGTCTAAATGAGCCTTAGTGAGGCCCCAGTTCGGATCCGCTGCCTGGGGCCGGAAATTGATGGTTCGGGTTGTGGTTCCGGCTCCTTCTACGATCACGAATCTGGTCTCAACATTGGCCGTTCGCGCGCTGGCGGCTGCGGCCTTGGCGTCGGTGAGCATTTGGCTGGTGGTTTTGCCTTGGTGTTCGATGCCGGTCATGAGGGTGGTGCCGGTTCCGGTGTCGGCGATGCGGATCACGTATCGCGTTGCCTTGAGATCGGTTGCCAGGGATCGGGCGAAGGCGGTGCTGTAGCTGCGGACGGTTTGGCCAGCTCCGCGCAGTGCTTCGGCGCCGCGGGACAGTACTGGAACGGAGTCAGCGAGCTGGCCAAGTTTGCCGATGCCGGGCAGCAGGCCGAGTGCGTCCAGGCCGAGTGAGCCCCAGGAGACGTTGTCGCCGGTGGCTTTGCGGGTGCCATCAACGGCGAGTTGGGCTGCGGATAGTCCGGTGAGTATTTGGCCGGCGAGGAGTAGCAGTCCGGGGATCAGTTCGGGTTGGACTATGGCGAGCACGACGATGGCGACGAGCGCGACGACCATGAGGACGATGGTGATTTTGGCGAGGGCGTCGGAGGCGAGGTCGAGGGCTTTCTGCCACCAGTGCTTGTTTTTCATGCCCGCGCCGTGAGCGTGTTTCAGCGCGCCGACCAGCCGGCCGTCAGCGGTGTGGCGTTGCCCGGCCAAGTCGCGTAGCTGGGCTTGGGCTTTGCGGATCGAGGCATTGGCCGCTGCGATCTGCTCATCGTGCGGATTCTGGGCGGTCGGGTCTGGCTGTCCGGTGGCCGGGTGCGGCGGCGGTGTCCAGGCCGCTTGCTGGGTCTGCGCGTTGTGTAGATCCGTTGTCGATTGGCTGACAATCTACTGCTGGACGCGGGCATCGGTGGCGATCTGCCGCACGGAGGCGGCGTAGGCACGCAGGCCGGCGGCAGCGTCGGAGTAGGAGGCGTTGAGTTTGTCCAGATGTGAGGGGAGTTTGTCGATCCGGTCTCGGAAAGCATCGGCGGAGCTGCCTTGCCAGACCGCGTCGCCGGCGTTCTGCTGCACCGAGCGCAGAGTTCTCGCGGTGCTGGCCGCCGTCGTCGGCATCACCCTGCAGATCCCGGGCCAGCGCGAGCAGGCCGTCCGGGTCGCCTTGGCCCGGGTCGTCCTCGGTCCAGGTCATACCGGTGGCTCCGGGGTGTTCTTGAACGACAGGGATTCGGCGACCGCGCTGAACAGGTCGGCGAATGCTTCCAGGAGCATCGGTTCGGTGTTGGGGGAGGCGAAGGTCAGGATCAGCCGGCGGCGCTGGTCGGGCATCGGTACTAGCCATTGGAACACCGCCGCAGGCACCGTCACTCCGGTGTTCGGGTCGGTGCTGGTGTCGGTGAACTGCTGGCGTACCGCCACCCCGGCTGACGGCAGCTCCACGAGTTGCACGTCAGCGCCCGGCTGACCCTGGTAGTCGCTCGGGCTGCTGTCGACGATGGCGACGGTCAGGCTGGCGAATAGCGGCAGGATGTCATCTAGGACGCTGATCAGCACCGCGGCCATCACCACCGGCTCGCGGCGCACCAAGCGGATCGCTGCCCGCAGCTGTTTCTCGATCCGGCCCCGGTGGCTGTGGAACGACTCGTCGGTGGCCGCGCCGCGCTCAAGTAGCGCGTCGACCTCGTTAGCGATCCGCTGCTCGCCAACCACATCAAGCGGCAGCCAGTTGTCCGGCAGTACCAGGCTGAACTCCGCTGTTGCGGTCGCCATCAGCTTGCGCCCTGGGTGTTAATCCCGCCCTGCTCGGCATTCTTGATGATCTGGCCTTCCGTTTCCTGGTATGCCTGCGCGGCGCCGGCTGCCGCTTGGGCCAGGTCGTGTACCTCGTCGGTGATGGTCTTGCGGCCGTCGTGCCAACCTGACCCGAACGAGGTCAGGGCATCGGCCACCGCGCCGGAACACGCCGCAGCCGCACCAGCCGCGAACGAGTCAGTGGCATGCAACAGTGAGTCGTGGATACCGTTCAGCGAACTGGCTAGCTGCTGAACGGCATCGACATCGACATGCAGATCCTGCATGACGAGCTACCCCCGTAAAGCCGACTCAGCCGTGCAGCTGGCTGGTGAGCTGCTGCTCGGTCTGCTCGTAGGTGGTGGCTGCAGAAGATAGCTGCTTGCTGATGCCATCCAGGGCCTGCTTGAGCTGACCGGCCGAGGTGTGCCACTGCTGGTACAGCTCGTGGAAGGCTGAGGAGGCCG
>JBDSAN010000137.1:0-8845 GCA_039922115.1 Jatrophihabitantaceae bacterium | reverse complement strand
CAACAGCACCCGGGGTTCGCTCACCGGCGGCCGCCGTCGAGACCAGGTAGCGTCCTTGCGGTCACCGGCAGAACCTCCAAATGTTCGGGTGCGGACTCAGCTTAGAGGCAGCGCGTCCGATCGGTATTCGGTGACCACCGGTGGTTTGTGCCGATTCCGAGCCGCGGCTAGCGCGAGGCGGCATTAGGATCGGCGCAGCGGGAGATCTTGGAAGGGACACGTGGTGGGGCGGACGCGCACAGCATGGCGCCGCAGCACCACCGGCCCACGGCGGCTCGGCGACGCGCTGTCGCGGACCCAGGCACTCGCGCTGGTGTCGGTGCTCGCCGTCACGGTGGCCGGTATCGCGGTTGCCGCCGAGCTGGTCAGCCCGAACCGGGCGCGCACCTTCGACCTGATCCACGGCTCGCTGTTCCTGGCCGATGACCGGGCGCCGGTCGCGGTCGACCTGGCCACCGGCAAGCCGACCGTCCGCTTACTTGGCGCCGGCAGCCAGGTCAACGCCAGCAGCACCAGCGAGCTGACCGTCACGCCACTGGCCAGCGGCACCTTGCTGCTCAACTCCCAGACCGGCGAGTTCAACCTGGTGGACGGCACCGGCTTCGTGGTCAAGACGACGGCCGGCGGCGTCCCGCTACCCAAGCAGGCCGGGGCCGGTACCGCGATGGCGGTCGCGGCGGGCTCGGGCGCCTACGTGGTGCGGACCGGTCAGAGCAGCACGTCGGTCTTTCTGGTCAACGCGGCCACCGTCCAATCGGCCACCCGGGCCAAGGCCAAGATCTCACCGCGCGCCTCGGCGGTACTGAACCAGCCAAGCTCGGTGACGCCCGGTTCGGCGGTGGCAGCCAACGACGACCTGTGGTTGCTTACCGGCAGCCAGGACGCCCAGACGCTGCGCCAGCTGAGCGTGCCGGCCGGTTCGGAAACCGGCGCCCAGCTAACCGGTGCCGACCGGGCCAGCGTGACCGGCCCGGCCGCGCTGGCCGCGCTGCCGGGTGGGTCAGGTCCGGACGGGGTGGTGCTGGCCAGTGCCGGGCAGCTGCAGGTCTTCGCTGGCAACGGTGCCTCGCATACCTTGCCGGTCACCGGCCTGTCCGGGGTGGACCAGATCCTGGCCGCGACCGGCAGCCAGTCAACCGCTGCTTTCCTGTACCACTCCGGTGCGGGTTGGACGGTGCTCAGCGCTAGTTCGACCAGTCGCACGGCCGACATTCACCGGGTATCGACGATCCCGGCGGCCAGCTCGCTAGCGCAGCCGGCGATGAGCGGTGGCCAGCTGTACACGATGGACCGGGCCAGGTCCGGCGCGCTCTGGCAACTCGGCCTGGACGGCACCGGCAAGCCGCTGGCCGGCCTGCCCAGCTACCCGATCAGCAAGGATGCGGCCGGAAAGCCGATCGAGGTGGCCGCGTTCTCCGACGCCCAGCTGATCGCCGAGCGCAGCCGGGTGCTGTTCAACTCACCCAATCACGTGCTCGCGCTGGCGGTGTTCACCGACGGCAGCCATCGCCCGACCGTGATCGACAAGAGCTCGGCGGCTGACCTGAACGCCGCCGGTGGCGCCAGCGCGATCGCCAACCAGCACAACTCCACCGTCAAGCGGAACCTACCCAAACAGCAACAGCAGCAGCCACCGAAGGCGGTCACGCCGACCGCGCCGGCGATCAACAACCGGATCAGCTGCAAGACCACCACCGCCACCCCGCACGTGCCGACCATCACCACCGCCACCAGCGCGTCCCGCTCGGTGCTGCTGGCCTGGAACTATCCGCTGCTGGACAGCCAGGATTGCTCACCGTCCACCTACCAGGTCTCGGTCCGCACGCTCACCGACGGCTCGCCGAGCGCACCCGGCCAGCTGACCGTGCAGGGCCAGCAGGGCGTCAACATCACCGGGCTGTACCCGAGCACCCGCTACCAGCTGACGGTGACCGCCTACCTGAACGGCCGGGGTACCTCGTCCGGCCAGGTCGTCGTCACCACCGGCCCGGAAGGCCCGGCCGCGCCGACCGCGGTGACCGCGGTTGCCGACAACACCGGTAGCTGGACGGTGTCCTGGCACGCCTGCGGCAGCGTCAAGTCCGGTTGCGTGCCGGCCGCGAACTGGTCGGTGATCCCGCGATTCTGCGACGGTCTGGGCCTGTCCGGTCCGCTGGCGCCGATCCCGGTGGTCGGCGACCCGACGCTGAGCCAGTTCAGCGCCCCGTTCGCCGGCGGCAGCACCCTGCTCGGACGTGGAATCAGCTTTTCGGTACAGGGCATCAGCGACGCCGGCAACGTCGGCACCACCAGCGCGTCGACCGGTTGCGTGTACAGCTGGGCCCCACCGCAGGTCGGCGCGCTGCACCTGAGCGCGAGCGTGCCGGCCCAGACCTCGCTCGGTGACACCACCACCTCGACGTTCACGCTGGATGCTGGCAAGGATCCGGTCGCCGCGACCGGCGGGGTCGGCGCTCAGATCAGCTTCCAGTTGCTGGCCGGCAACCGGGTGATCCAGACCAAGGGGCCGGGCACCGCGCTGTCGGCCACCTTCGACGGCATCAGCGCCGGAACGTCCTATTCCGGTAAGGCAATCATCGCCCCGCCCCGGCACCCGCAAGCCGCTGTCACGGTCGGGCCGGTGTCGGTGAGCACCCGATCGTCCTGGCCTGGGCTGTCGATCACCGAGGCGAAGGTGACCGCCGGCAAGGACCCGAGGCGGGGCACCTTGACCGTCGACGTGGGCGGCCTGGCCAGCTCAGCGGCCAGTGGCGAGCGCTTCAACCTGACCAGCGACAGCGCGTTCAGCTGCGGCAACACCTCGCTGCCGCTGAGCACGTCCGGGCCGATCGACCCGGCGCACGACACGATCACCGCCGACGTGGATCTGCTGCAGTACTACGGGGATTGCTCGGTACTGGTGCGGCTGGTCGAGGATCCGGACAGCGCGACCGACCCGCCGGTGTTCGGCGGCACCGCCTCGCCGCAGGTGACCAGTTCGGTGGGCATGCCAGGTATCCCGAGCGGTGGGCTGGACCCGTCGGCCTTCGCCGCGGCCTGGGATTCCAATCCGAACAATCACCACCGCTCGACGGTGACCATCACGGTCAAGACCAACGACCCGAGCCTGCTGTTCGTGGTCGCCTGGGACGAATCGATCGCTGACGGCACCTCGGCCAAATGCGGCTCGGCGGCTGATGGCCCGCCCACCACGATCGAGGTTGACCAGCGCTGCGTGGACGATAAGGGCGGTGACCAGAACGCCTGGACGGCGGTGATCAAGTACCGCTCGCTCGGCTCGCCGGACGTCAAGAGCGCCACCGTGCAGGTGACCGGTAGCCCGCCGACCTACACCCCGCCATCGCCGCCCCCCACTCCCACCCCGACCAGCACCTCGCCGTCACCGACCGGCTCGCCAACGCCAAGCCCAACCTGATGGCGCCCAACCTGATGGCGCCCAACCTGATCGCGCCCAACCTGATGGCGCCCAACCTGATCGGGCCCGATGTGAGCGTGCCCGCCCGAACGTCCCCCCATCGACAGGAATCAGATGCCTAGCCTCTTCGACGAGACCGCGCAGGTCGCACACAACACCGAGCGGCTGTGCGCCAATATCGGACTGGTCATCCAGGGCAAGCCGGAATTGATTCGCAACGCCGTGATCTGCCTGCTCGCCGGCGGCCACCTGCTGCTGGAGGACGTCCCGGGCACCGGCAAGACCTCGCTGGCCCGGGCGCTGGCGGCATCGCTGTCGGTGACCTGGAACCGGATCCAGTTCACCCCGGACCTGCTGCCCTCTGACGTCACCGGGGTATCGATTTTCAACCAGTCCAGCAGCTCGTTCGAGTTCCGGCCCGGTCCGATTTTCGCCAACATCGTGCTGGGTGATGAGATCAACCGGGCCTCGCCGAAGACCCAGTCCGCGCTGCTGGAGGTGATGGAGGAGGGCACGCTGTCCACCGATGCGCTGGTGTACCGGATGCCCTCGCCGTTCATGGTGGTTGCCACCCAGAACCCGATCGATATGGAAGGCACCTACGTGCTGCCCGAGGCGCAGCTCGACCGGTTCCTGATGCAGTTGTCGGTGGGCTACCCGTCGCCGGAGTCCGAAGCCATGATTCTGCGTACCCAGAAGCTCGGCGCCACCGTCAGCCAGCTCAACCCGGTGCTGACCGGCGATGACGTGCTGGCCATGATGAACGGAGTGCTTGCGGTGGAGGTGTCGCCGCCGATCGAGGACTACATCGTGGCAATCGCGACCGCTACCCGCGCCATGTCCGAGCTGCGATTGGGCGTCTCACCGCGCGGCAGCCTGGCCCTGCTGCGAGCAGCGCGCGCCTGCGCGGCGGTGACCGGCCGGTCGTTCGTGACCCCGGAGGACGTCAAGCAGATGGCGCCAGTGGTGCTCGCGCACCGGGTGATCCTGCAGCCGGACGCCGAATTGCAGGGACGCACCGGCGCTGAGCTGATCGCGCGGGCCGTCCAGTCGGTGCCGGTACCGCGCTCGTTCGCGCACAGCTGAGCTGGCCTCGTGTTCGGTTTCAGGCTTGACCGCTCAGGACATTGCCGGTGAGCAGGGCGGCGCTGGCCGCGTTGCTGGCCGGCATCGCGACGTTGCTGGTCGGCCTGCTGCTTAACTGGATTGCCCTGTCACTGCTGGGTATCGGGCTGCTGGCCTGCTTGCTACTGGGTGTGCTGTCGGTGATCCGGCCGTCCCGGCTGAGCATCGAGCGTGAGATCCAGCCGGCCCGGGTACCGAAGAACTCGGCGGCAATCGCCTTTCTGAAGTTCAGCAATGCGGGCCGTCGCTCGGTCGGCCCGACGGTGGCCACCCAACCCTACGGCGGCCGCGATGTGCGTACCGTGATCCCGCGCTTGCGGGGGCGGGAGCGGGGCGTGCGCAGCTACCGGCTGCCGACCGGCCGGCGCGGCATCTTCGAGATCGGACCGGTCGAGGTGGCCCGCACCGATCCGCTCGACCTGTTCCGGACCGCACGCCAGCACGGTCGCACCGAGCAGCTCTGGGTCTATCCACGGCTGTTGGAGTTCAGGCAGCTGCCAACAGGGGTAACCCGAACCCTGGAGGGCCCATCCTCGGACACCGCGCCGCAGGGCAACATCACCTTTCACCGGCTGCGGGAGTATGTCGTCGGTGATGACCTTCGGCTGGTGCACTGGCGATCGACCGCGCGGACCGGCACGCTGGTGGTCAAGCACAACGTCGACACCTCCCAGCCCTACACCGTGGTGGTGCTCGACCTGAACCGATCCCGTTATACCGAGCAAGCATTCGAGTCCGCGGTGGACGTTGCTGCCTCGGTGCTGGTGTCGGCAGCGGCTAACAAGGCGCCGGTCGAGCTCCGGTTGACCGATGGCACCGTGATCGGCGGTCCCCGGCTGCGCGAGGTCACCCCGCTGATCGATCACCTGACCGGAGTGCAGACCTCGACCGAAGGCTCCTTGCAGGCCGAGCTGTTGCGGTTGCGGCGGGCCCGCGGCGGCACCGCGCTGGTGGTGGTGACCGGCGTGGCTGAGGCCGCAGACCTGCCCTACGTGGCCGCGCTGCGCCGCCGCTACGAGCGGCTGGTGGTGATCTCGATCGATGTGGACGATCCGGCACCGGTGCGCTTTCCAGGCGTCCGGGTGATCTCGGCGGTCGATGCCGATGCGGCCTGCGCGGCCTGGAACGTGGTCGGTCGATGATCAGCAAGCTGATCCGGTTCAGCCTATTACCATTGGCAATCCTGGCTACCGGGCTGTCCGGCTCGATGTGGCTACGGGCATTTCCGGCAGCGACCCTGGCGGTGCCGTTGTTCGGTTCGGCGGTGCTCAGCGTGCTGACCAGTGCCATGGCGGTCATGCTGTCGCGGCGGTCGATGCGCTGGACGGTACCGGCCGGGCTGGTTGCCTTCGTGCTCTATGCGCTGCTGGTGGTGCTGCGCCAGCCGCTGGGATTCGCTGAGCTGATCAATGGATTCGTGCACGGGCCAGCCCAGCTGCTGTCCTTCGCGCTGCCGCTGGTGAGCCCGCGATCGCTGATGGTGTGGCCGGCGGCGCTGTGCTGGCTGGCTGGCCTGCTGGCTGGTGAGAGCCTGGCGCGCAGCCGGTTCACCCTGCTGCCATATGCCGGTTGGCTGGTCACCTTCGGAGTTGGCTATGCCGCGAGCTCGCGGGCGAGGGGAGCCGATGCCAGCACGGCCAGGCGGGTCGACCTGCTGGTCGGTGCCGGGTTGCTGGTCAGCCTGATCCTGCTGCGGGTCGGGCAGGGTTGGCTGGCTGCCGATGCCGGCTCGGAGCGGGCCGGGACGGGTGAGCCGGCAGCTGACACAGCGCCGCGTGGCCGGGACGAGAACCTGATCCCGGTGCAGCGGATCTGGGCTGGCGTCGCGACCACGCTGGTGGTCGTCGCGCTGGCCGGTTACCTTGCCAGCACGTCCTACTTCGGCGGCCCACCCAAGCAGCTCAAGCGGGTGCCGGCGGTTATCGTGGCCGACCCGACCACCCCGCTGGCCTACGTCGCCTCGCTGCGTCCGAGCAATCACACCGATCCGGGCTCGGCGCTGTTCGACGTCACCGTGGACCGGCCGGTGCCGGGGTATTTCGGCATTGCCAGCGTGGACTTCTACGACGGCGACAGCTGGTCGTTCAACCGGGACTTCCGGCCGTCCGGCGGGATCGTGCCGGCCGACAGCGATCCGGATCTGGCGCCGGCCGTCCCGGTGGTCACCCAGGATTTTCACGTGATCAGCGACCAGTTGGCCAGCACGCCGTGGATGCCGGCGATCTTCCGGCCGCAGCGGGTGAGCGGGCTGGCGGTGAGCGTCGACGCGCTCAGCGGCATGATCGTGCCGACCGGCCAGCTCTCGACCGGCCAGCGCTACCAGGTGCGATCGGCCGCGCCGAGCCAGACGTTCACCGAGCTACCCGCCGGCTGGCTGCCGGCGACCTCGGCCCCGCCGGTGGACAGTGAGTTGCCCGGCCAGTTGCGCAGCACGTTGACCAGCGTGATTGCCAGCTTCGCCGCCGAGACCGGACAGAGCGCGAGCACGCCGACCAGCTTCCTGCAGGCGATGGTTGCCGACCTGCAAGCCAATTACCTGCAGTCCCAGCTGGCGCCGACCGGATCAGCCACTGCACCGGTGAGCAGGCCGGTGAGCAGGCCGGCGACCGGCGAATCGTCCAGCAAGGTCGCTGGCAAGCCGCCCAAACCGGCGGCGTCGTCGAAGCGGCCGTCGGCCCCGGCCACCCCGAGCGCCGGCACCGCGATCGGTGGCAACAGCTTCGCCGCCGTGCTCGGTGCGATTCTCGGCCCGCAGCGCAGCGGCACCCCGGAGCAGTACGCGACACTGTGCGCGCTGATCGCGCGCGACCTGGGCATTCCGGCCCGGGTGGTGAGCGGTTTTCGGGTCACCGGCGCCGATGGCGGGCACCTGATGCCGGCCGGCAGCCGGACCGTGACCAGCCAGGATGCCTATACCTGGGTAGAGATTCCGGTTCGTGGGGCTGGTTGGCTGGTGCTCGACCCGTCCCCGGCGCGGTTCGCCAAGACTGATGCCCAGCCCAGCGTCGGGGTGAGCAAGTCCAGCAGCCCGTCCCGGACGCCGACCCAGGCCGCGCTGGCCACCGAGTCCTCCGGCGGGCACGCGGTGGCGCCGAAGAGCGTGGTGCAGGCTGACCATTCGCGCGGCGCTCACCAGCGCTGGTACCTGATCCCGTTCGCGGTGCTGCTGATCGTGCTGGTGGTGATCGGGCTGCTGCTCGTGGCCAAGCGGCTGCGGCTGGAGCGCCGTCGCCGGATCAGGGACGCCCGGCACCGGGTGATCGCGGCCTGGCAGGAGACGCTGGACGTGCTTGCCGAATGCGGGCTGGGCGAGTTGCGAATGCTGACCGGTGCGGAGGTGGCTGCCGCGGCCGACGCCCAGTTCGGCGCGGTGCCGGCCGGGCATGTGTCCAGGGTGGCGCAAGTGGCAGATCTGGCAGCGTTCAGCGAGCAGATTCCGATCGTGGCCAGGCATGCCGAGGACGCCTGGACGGCCCACCGCGCGGTGCGCAAGAGCGTGCGGGCCTCGCTGTCGCTGACCGATCGGATTCGCTCGCACCTGAAGCTGGGGCTGGGTGGCCGGCCTGGTTCGGCTGGACGGGCCGGGACCGCGATCCTGGCCGGCCGGTCGCGGCGGGGTGCGGCTGCGAAGCGTGGTGGGCAAGGTGCGACGTTGGAGCGTGGCCGGCAGGGTTCTACTTCAGGGCGTGGCCGGCAGGTTTCTACTTCAGAGCGTGGCCGGCGGCGCAAGCACTGAGGCCTGGTTGGTGGCCCCAGCAGTGCGGCCCCCCCCCGATCGCGCCGGCCCGGGGCGTCGCCGCTGTCGAGTGGGCAGTTGCGGTGGGCGGCCGTTCACGAATGGGCAGTTCGGCCACGAGTGGTCGACTTTAATTGCCCATTCGTGCCCTGAACCGCCCACTCGTGCGCTGGCTGGGTTGCGAACTGCCCACTCGTGACCGCGAATTCGATGGGCGCGGCCCCAGCCCGCCGGCCGTACGGCCCACCCAGCCGGCTTTCGACGGGCGCTCCGTAGCGTTACTGTGGCGCGACGAACGCGATCAGCCGAACTCCAGTAGCCGGCCGCGTCGGCGAACCCGGAAGGTGACGACGATGACGGACCCGCAGCCGCAGACCGACCCGCAACCGCCAACCGACCCGCAGCCGCAACCGCAGGCCGAACCGCAGACCTGGTACGCGCTGATGCACACCCAGGGGCCGGCGCTGGCCGGCGGTCAGGCCGTCTTCGATCACCCTGGTATTGCTGGGCATTTCAGCTTCCTGCAGCAACTCGCTGCGTCCGGCGCGCTGATCGCGGCCGGCCCGCTG
>JBDSAN010000136.1:0-4566 GCA_039922115.1 Jatrophihabitantaceae bacterium | reverse complement strand
CTGGTGACGACCGCCGCCAGCGGTAGCGCGGCCAGCCTGGTCGCGGCAGCGCTGGCCTGCTCGGCACCCCGCTCGTTGAGGTGCACGCCGGGTAGCCGGCCGGCCAGCGTCGGACCGGTCATCGCGGTCAGGCCGTGCCGAAGCAAGAAGACGGTAGGCATCAGCTGGCCGACACCGCGCCGCCGGCCAGCAGGCCGATCAGCACCACACCGAGCGCGATCCGGTAGCCGATGAAGACGAAGGTCGAGTGCCGGGCCACGTAGCGCAGCAGCCAGGCGATCGAGGCCAGCCCGACCACGAATGAGATCAGCGTGGCAACCACCGTCACGCCCATCCCGGGCGCGGACGGATCACCGATCTTGCGGGCTTCGAACAGCCCGGACGCGACCACCGCCGGTACCGACAGCAGGAAGGAGAAGCGGGCGGCGGTGACCCGGTCCAGGCCCCGGAACAACCCGGCGGTGATGGTGGAACCGGACCGAGACACGCCCGGGATCAGCGCCAGGGCCTGCGCGCTGCCGACCACCACCGCGTCCATGGTGGTGATGTCCTCCTCGGTTCGGGTCCGGCTGCCGCGCCGCTCGGCCACCAGCAACACCAGGGCCATCACGATCAGCGCGGTCGCCAGCACCCACAGGTTGCGCGCCCCGGTCTCGATCTGGTGGGAGAAGATCAGCCCGAAAATGCCGACCGGCAGGGTGGCCAGGATCAGGTACCAGCCCATCCGGTATTCCAGGCTGTCGCGCACCTGCGAGTCGACCAGGCCGCGCAGCCAGGCGACCGCGACCTGCACCAGTTCGCGCCAGAAGAACAGCACCACCGCGGCCACCGTGCCGAGCTGGATCACCGCGGTGAACGCGGTGAAACCCTGCTGGCCGATGTCAGGATTGAGCCAGGCCTGCACCAGCCGCAGGTGCGCGGTGGACGAGATCGGCAGGAACTCGGTCAGCCCCTGCACCAGGCCGTACAGCGCTGCCTGCGCGGTCGTGATCGCCGCGCTCATCGGCAGTCATCCAGCCAGCTCGGGTCGACGGACCGGGTGCTCATCCGGCCGCGCCGGATGCGGCAAGTGCCTCAGCCGCGGTGTGCAGGCTGGCCAGTCGCTCGGCCAGCGTCGGTGCGTTCGGGATGATGTTGAGCGTGGTGACGCCGGCCGCGGCGAAAGCTGCCATCCGCTCGGCGACCCGTTCCTTGGGGCCGATCAGCGAGGTGGCGTCGATGAACTCGAACGGGACGGCGGCCGCAGCGGCCTCGTAGTCGCGGGCCATGAACTGGTCCTGGATGGCCGCTGCCTGCTCGGCAAAGCCCATCCGGACGGCCAGCTGGTTGTAGAAGTTCACCTCGCGGCTGCCCATCCCGCCGATATAGAGGGCGGCATAGCCCCGGATCGGGTCGGCGGCGGCCTGCACATCATCGCCGATGACCAGCGGAGCGCTGGCCACCACGTCGAAGTCCTCCAGGCTCTTGCCGACCTTTGCCCGACCGGCGCTGATCAGCTCCAGCTGCTCGCCGGCGAACTCGGTGGACAGGAAGATCGCCAGCCAGCCGTCGGCGATCTCGCCGGTGAGCTCGAGGTTCTTCGGACCGACCGAGGCCAGGTAGATCGGAATGTGCTCACGGACCGGATGCACGGTCAGCTGCAGCGCCTTGCCCGGGCCGTCCGGCAGCGGCAGCGTGTAGTACTTGCCCTCGTACCGCACTCGCTTTCGGGCCAGCGCCAGGTTGACGATGTCGACGTATTCGCGGGTCCGGCCGAGCGGGTGGGCGAACCGGACGCCATGCCAGCCCTCGGAGACCTGCGGGCCGGACACGCCCAGGCCGAGCCGGAACCGGCCACCGGACAGCGTGTCCAGGGTGGCAGCGGTCATCGCGGTCATCGCCGGGCTGCGGGCCGGGATCTGCAGGATCGAGCTACCCAGGCCGATCTGCTTGGTCTGCGCGCCGACCCAGGCGAGCACGGTCGGCACGTCCGAGCCGTAGGCCTCCGCCGCCCACGCGCAGGAGTAGCCGAGCTGATCGGCTTCCCTGGCCAGAGCTAGGTTGTCAGCATCGTTGCCCATACCCCAGTAGCCGAGATTCAGTCCGAGTTTCACTCCGGTGACGATACCGACTCCGGGTTCTGCTGCTGACCGCACGTCAGTACCGGCCGCAACGCGGCCTCCTGCCGGTCCAGCGGCCCGCGGTCGGCTAGGTTGCAGCGTGTGGAACAGCGCGCGTTGGGCCGGAGTGGCCTGAAAGTATCCCGGCTCGGACTGGGCACGATGACCTGGGCGAACGGCACCGATCCGGACGAGGCAGCCGCCATCCTGGTCGCCTTTCACGATGCCGGCGGAACGCTGGTCGACACCTCGGTGTCCTATTCCGGCGGTGCCGCCGAGCGCATTCTCGGGGCGCTGATCGCCGATGTGGTGCCACGCTCGGAGCTGGTAATCGCGTCCAAGGCAGGTATCACCCGGATCGGCGAGGACCGTTTCGTCGACACCTCTCGGGGCGCGTTGCTGCGCCGGTTGGACGAATCGCTGGCCAACCTGGGCCTGGATTACCTGGACCTCTGGCAGGTACACACCGTCGATCACACGGTGCCGGCCGAGGAGACGCTGTCAGCGCTGGATTACGCCGTCCAGTCCGGCAAGGTCCGCTACGTCGGCGTGTCCAACTACCCGGGCTGGCGCACCGCGCAAGCTGCCACCTGGCAGCGCGCGGTACCTGGCCGGGCGCCTCTGGTGTCCAACCAGGTCCGGTACTCGCTGCTGGATCGGGGCATCGAGCGCGAGGTCATTCCGGCCTGTGCCGAGCTGGGCCTGGGCATCCTGCCGTTCTCACCGCTCGGTGGCGGCGTGCTCACCGGCAAGTACCGGGGCGGCGTGCCGGCCGACTCCCGGGGCGCCGCGCGGGGTCGCAACCTGGCCAGCTACTCCGAACCGCGAGCGGTCGGCATCGTCGAGGCGGTGGCGACCGCCGCCGATGGGCTGGCCACCTCGCCGATCTCGGTGGCGCTGTCCTGGCTGCGTAACCGGCCGGGCGTGGTCGCCCCGATCGTCGGTGCCCGCACCCTCGGCCAGCTCACCGCCGCGGTGCAGTCGCTGACCGTCGAGTTGCCACTGGAGATCCAGCTCGCACTCGACGATGTCTCCGAGCCGTACTCAAGCTATCCGGAGGACGTCCGTTGAGCTCAGCTGCCGGTTCCCCGAACGTGCCGGCGTCCACCAGCTATCCGGAGGACGTGCGCTGAGCCAATCAGGTTCTGAACAAAGGGTATTCACCGCGTTCTGCGGGGCCGGCCTGTGGCCCGGCCTGGGTAGCACGCTGGCCGGCGAGCTGGCCGAGGCCGGTATCCGGGCGCCTGAGGACGTGACTGCCAGCACGCTGGCCGGCTTGCCGAAGGTGGGCACCGTCCGCGCCGGTCGGTTGATGTCGGCCTTCATCGCGGCCCGGCCGGCCTACGACGTGGTGGACCTGCTGGTCGCCGCCGGGTTGCCGGCCCGGCTGGCCGGGCGCGCGGTGGACACCTTCGGCCCCGGCGCGCACCGGCTGCTGCGCGATGATCCGTGGCGGTTGCTGCAGCTGGTCGGGGTCGAGGTTGCCGACGCCGATGCGCTGGCCAAGGTGGCGCTGCCCGGGGTCAGCCAGTCCGACCCGCGCCGGTGCCGGGCGCTGGTCGGTTACGTGCTGGCGCGGGCAGCACGGGACGGGCACACCCTGATGCCGGCCGTCGATGTCGGCCACGAGCTGGATTACTACCGGATACCGGACGTCGAGGCCGCGATCGCTGATGCGCTGGCCGGTGAATCGGTGCGCTCGGTGCCGGCTGCTGGTTCGGTGCCGGCTGCTGGTTCGGCTTCGGCTGCTGGTTCGGCTTCGGCTTCGGCTGGCGGAGGCGAGCAGTTGCTGGCGCTGGATCATTACTTCGCCGCCGAACAGACCATCGCGGTTGCGATCAGCAGGCTCACCAGGACCGCCGAGCCGATCGCGATCGGCAAGCCGGCAAAGGGTAAACGGGCCAAGGCCGCGCCGGTGGTGCCTGACGATGGGCTGGACGAGGTGCAGCGATCGGCGGTGCTGAACGCGCTGGCCCACGGAGTCAGCGTGCTGACCGGCGGGCCCGGCACCGGCAAGAGCCGCACGGTCGCGGCCGTGGTGCGCGCCGCCGAGCTGGCCGGCAAGTCGGTTGCGCTTGCCGCGCCGACCGGGCGAGCGGCCAAGCGGCTGGCCGAGCTGTGCGACGCCGAGGCGATGACGCTGCACCGGCTGCTGGGCGCGCAACCCCGCTCGAACAGCGAGACCGGCGAGGTCGACTTCAGCGCCGGGTTCGCGCGCGGCCCGGACTGGCCGCTCGATCAGGACCTGGTGGTCGTGGACGAGGCCTCGATGCTGGATGTCGATCTCGCGGCGTCCTTGCTGCGCGCCTGCGCCGACTCGACTCACCTTATGTTCGTGGGCGATTCGGCCCAGCTACCGTCGATCGGACCTGGTCAGGTGCTGGCCGACCTGATCGGCTCAGCGGCGGTTCCGGTGGTCGAGCTGGCCACCCTGTACCGGCAGGACGCCGGTGGCGCGATCGCCCGG
>JBDSAN010000135.1:0-4294 GCA_039922115.1 Jatrophihabitantaceae bacterium | reverse complement strand
GGGGTAGTCCAGTTCGGCAAGCCGCACGAGCGCTGAGTGAGCTAGCGAGGTCCCTTCGCTGATCAGCTCCGACCGGTCGCGAGCCAGGCTCGCCTTTCGCTGCTCGCCGTCGCGCAGCCGTCGACGTTCCTGCTCGCGCGCGAGCTCCTGAGCGCGACGGTCAGCCTCGGTCATGCCGGCAGCCTAGCCGGGCGCGCGGCCCGGCGGCGGCGGACTGTTCATGTCCGAAGAAACCACCCCGTCGGATCCCACGGTGAGCTGCCGCGCAGTGGCCAACAGCCGGGCAACCGGCGCCGCGCGGGAACGCCCAGCCGACCTCATCGCCGCCGAGGCCGAGTTTGGTGGCGGCGTTGTCGGTCCTGGCGTTGTCGCATCGGACGTAGGTTCCGATGCTAGTTAGGGCGCCGTGCCGGGGTTCGGTGGGCGACTGCGCGGTCGGATGTGCTGCGCAATTGCCGGAGGTGACGAATTTGCGCACGGTAGCGCACCGGCAGCTCGGCCGCCGGGGTTGGGTCGTTGACCGAGCCGGGGACTTTCGGCGGGGGAGGACGCGGTGGCCCTTGCTGATAGGTCGAAACAGCGTCGTTGGTGATGCTGGTGTGCTGTGCTCTAGTCGACGTCGGCGAGGGAAGACACGATGCCGAAGCCGACGATGAAGCGGCCGGCGAAGGGTCCGATTTGGCGCCGTCATTCCAGGCTGGTCGACGGTTATCGGTGGCTTTAGCGTTGGCCGGCGCGGTAGGCGTGTTGGGCGAGTTCGAAGAGTTGTTCGGTGTCGCGCATGGCGATGGCGACTGTGATCGCGGCTGCGGTCAACACCGCAGCAGGCAGCAGGATCTGCCATGCGATGAGCCGGGGTGCCGGAGCGCTGAGGGCGGTAATCCGGGCGCTGACTTCCGTGTATCCAGCCGCGAGAACTACCGCCGGCGTCGCCGGTCGGGTTCCGGTCGCGGCCTGGGTCACGGCGGCGGCCACTGTGCCGCGCCGGCACACGTGTGCGGCGTCTTCGTCGGCCCAGCGTTCGGTGGCCAGCTCGACCGCGGGCCGGAGCGAGTTCAGCAGCGGATTCACCGACACTGCGAGGTGGACGAGGCTGTGGTGGAGGTGATGATGGTGGTTCAGGTGGGAGCGTTCGTGGGCCAGCAGGGCCCGCCGCTGGGCCCCATCCAGGCTTCGAAGTAGGCCGGTGGTGACCGCGATGCGCCCGGGCCGGCCGGGGACCGCGAACGCTTGTCGCTGGGGGCTGTCGAGCACCGCGAGCTCGCCGGTGGCGCTACCGAGCGCACTCGCCAGCGCGTGCGCCTCTCGGACTGCTTCGACTCGGCGGTAGAAAGCCACACTGAATCGGTAGCCGAGGATGAGGGTCGCCGCGCAGGCGGCCGTGCCGATGGGCACGGCGACTGGGTTGTGGTGGTGGAGCACTTCATCGGACCAGTGGGCCTGCGCGGCGAGCAGCGGGTTCTGTGCGAGGCCGGTGAAGGCCAGCAGCGCGAGGCTGGCACTGGATGCGGCTGCGGCCAGGAGGGCTCCGGCGGACAGTAGCCAGGTCGATACGTGGGGCGGCAGGCGACGGCTCAGCGGCGGCGCGAGCAGCGCGAAGGCGGTGGCGAGCAGCAGCGGCAGGTAGAGCGTCATCAGTCGCGCTCGCCGCGGTCGGCGAGCAAGTCGGTGAGCGCCGCCTCATCCTCAGCAGAGAGCGTCCGTACGAACCGCCGCAGCACGGCCAGGTGGTCCCCGCCCTTGTCCAGCAGTGCCTGCATCCGGTCGGCGGCCAGGCCGGCGTTGTCCAGCACCGGGGTGTAGGCGAAGGCGCGGCCGGCCTGTTCCCGTGCCACGGCACCCTTGGCGTGCAGGCGCACCAGGATGGTCTGCACGGTGGTGTAGGCCAGCTCGCCTTCGACCGCCTCGGCGACTGCTGCTGGTGTCAATGGCTGGTCCGCTGTCCACAACGCGGCAAGGACCTCAGACTCGAGGCTGCCCTTCGCCCGTCGCATCGCCACGCCCGTTCGCTCCTGATCACTCAGCCGTGCCGGGCGCCGTCCGCCGTCACGATCTACTACATCATAGTAGGTGCTAACCTCCTACGTGAATGTAGTAGTTGCTGGCGGGTGGAGGAGGTGCGCGTGAAGATTCAGGGTGCGGCGCGGGTCGTCTGGCTGGTGAGCTTGTGACTACGGCCTCGGCGGTGCTGGCGGTCAACATCCTGGACCCACATTCGCTGCTGTCCTCCTTCGGCCCCATCGGTGTCGCGGTGGTGCTGTTCGCCGAGACCGGCCTGCTGATCGGGTTCTTCCTGCCCGGCGACTCGCTGCTGTTCACCGCCGGCGTTCTCGCGGCGGCCCCGGCGTCGGCGGGGCTGCACGTCCCGCTGCTTGCCGTCCTCATCGCCGCGGCGATCGGCGCCTGTGTCGGGGCTCAGCTCGGCTATCTGATCGGGCGGCGGGCCGGACCGCCGCTGTTCGAGTCGGAGCGGCGGCCGCGGCTGCGGCAGGGCCGGGAGCGGGCCGAGCGGTATCTGGCCCGCTACGGCTATCCCCGCGCGATCGTGCTGGCCCGGTTCATCCCGGTGGTCCGCACCGTGCTCAACCCGCTCGCAGGCATCGTCGGGGTGCCGGGGCGCACGTTCGCGTTGTGGCAGGTCCTCGGTGGCGTGTTGTGGTCAGTTGGGGTGACCCTGGCCGGGTATTGGCTCGGCTCGAGCATCCACAACGTCGACCATTACCTGCTGCCGATCATCGCTCTCGTCGTGATCGTGTCCCTCATCCCGATCGCCGTTGAGATCGCCCGGTCGCGCCGCGGCGAGACACGACCCGCGTGAGCGTTCTCACCGCGGTCGTGGACGAGGTCCTCACGCTGCGCGGGCTGCCGGCCTACGCCCTCATCGGAGGCCTGGCCTTCGCCGAGGCCGCTCTGTTGGTTGGGTTCGTCCTGCCTGGGGAGACCGCAGTCCTGCTCGGCGGTGTCCTGGCCCATGAGCACCGCGTCTCGCTGAGCGTGATGGCGGCCGTGGCCGTCCTCGCGGCGATCACCGGTGACAGCGTCGGCTACGAGGTCGGTCGCCGTTTCGGCACCCGGTTGCTGGCCAGTCGGCTGTTCGCCAACCGCCAGCGTGGACTGGAGCGTGGCCAGCAGGCGCTGCGCGACAACGGCGGACGCGCGGTGTTTCTGGCCAGGTTCACCGCGTTCCTGCGTGCGGTGATGCCCGGCCTGGCCGGCACCGCTCGAATGCCCTACCGACGGTTCCTAGCCTTCAACGCCGCCGGCGGACTGGTATGGGCAGTCGGCTTCACCCTGCTCGGCTACGTCACCGGCGCCGGTTACCACACCGTGGAGAAGGTCGCCGGGCGCGCGTCTTTAGCCATCCTCGCCATCGTGGGCGTCCTCGTCCTCGTGCTGGTCGTGCGGCATCGCCGCGCCGAACGCGAGGACTGACAGCCCGTCACCGCTACGCCGCCCATTTCCCCTTATTCAGAAAGCGGACTCGTGCTCACCTATTTCCAGGCCGCTGTCATCGGCCTCATCCAGGGCGTCAGCGAACTGTTCCCCATCTCCAGCCTCGGCCACTCGGTCCTCGTCCCGGCCCTTATCGGAGGATCCTGGAAGAACCTGGTGACCCAGTCCGCCTCCGGTGACAGCGGGTCCAGCCCGTACCTGGCCTTCATCGTCGCGCTGCATGTGGCGACCGCGATCGCGCTGATCATCTTCTTCCGCCGCGACTGGGTGCGAATCATCACCGGCTTCGCCCACACGGTGAAGCCGTCCCTGGCGGCCCGGCGGATCGTCGCCCGCGACGCCGACGAGCGGCTGGCGTGGCTGCTGATCATCGCCACCATCCCGGTCGGTATCACCGGCCTGGCCCTGGAACACACCTTCCGCACCCTGTTCGCCAAGCCGCTCGCGGCAGCGATCTTCCTGACCGTGAACGGGCTCATCCTGCTCACCGGCGAATGGCTACGCCGCAAGGCCCCGATCGATGAGGACGAGCTCGAGGAACGCCAGCCGATCGCCGCTCCCCGGGCCGCCGCTGCCGGGGCGGAGGAGACCGCGCTCGACCCGCGGCGCCCGGTACGGCGATTGACGACGCTCAGCTACCGCGAGGCAGGCCTTATCGGCTTCTTCCAGAGCTTCGCGCTGCTGGCCGGCATCTCCCGCTCGGGCATCTCGATGGTCGGCGGCCTGGCCCGTGGCCTGTCCCACCGCGACGCCGCACGGTTCTCCTTCCTGCTCGCCACCCCGGTCATTCTCGCCGCGGGCGTACTGAAACTGCCGTCGCTGGCCGGGCCGGCCGGCGCCC
>JBDSAN010000134.1:0-3685 GCA_039922115.1 Jatrophihabitantaceae bacterium | reverse complement strand
GCTTCGACAAGGGCCACCTGTCGCAGTACTTCGTCACCGACAGCGAGCGCATGGAGACCGTGCTCGACGATCCGTACATCCTCCTCGTCGAGAGCAAGATCTCGAGCGTCAAGGACCTGCTCCCGCTGCTGGAGAAGGTCATGCAGAGCGGCAAGCCGCTCGCGATCATCTGCGAGGACGTCGAGGGCGAGGCACTCGCCACCCTGGTCGTGAACAAGATTCGTGGCACATTCAAGTCGGTCGCCGTCAAGGCCCCCGGCTTCGGCGACCGCCGCAAGGCCATGGTCCAGGACATCGCGATCCTCACCGGCGGCCAGGTGATCAGCGAGACCGTCGGCCTCAAGCTGGAGAACGCCGGGCTCGAGCTCCTCGGGCGAGCCCGCAAGTTCGTCACGACCAAGGACGAGACCACGATCATCGAGGGTGCGGGTGAGCCCGAGCAGATCGCCGGCCGGGTCGCCCAGATCCGCGCCGAGATCGAGAAGAGCGACTCCGACTACGACAAGGAGAAGCTCCAGGAGCGCCTGGCCAAGCTCGCCGGCGGCGTCGCGGTGATCAAGGTCGGCGCGGCCACCGAGGTCGAGCTGAAGGAGCGCAAGCACCGCATCGAGGACGCCGTTCGCAACGCGAAGGCGGCCGTCGAGGAGGGCATCGTCGCTGGCGGTGGCGTGGCTCTGGTGCAGGCTGCCGTCGCAGCGTTCACCAAGCTCGAGCTCGAGGGCGACGAGGCGACCGGTGCCAATATCGTGAGGGTTGCGATCGAGGCACCGCTCAAGCAGATCGCGATCAACGCCGGTCTCGAGGGTGGCGTCGTGGCTGAGAAGGTTGCCGGCCTGCCGCTGGGTCACGGCCTCAACGCCGCGACCGGCGAGTACGGCGACATGCTGGCTGCCGGCGTGCCGGACCCGGCCAAGGTCGTCCGCTCGGCGCTGCAGAACGCCGCGTCGATCGCCGCGCTGTTCCTGACCACTGAGGCCGTCGTGGCCGACAAGCCGGAGAAGGCGTCCGCGCCGGCCGGTGGTGGTCCGGACATGGGTGGCATGGACTTCTAGTCCACGCAACCACGGGGACGCTGATCCCCACTGCACGATCGCTGGGCGGTCTCGGGCTTCGGCCCGGGGCCGCCCGGTTTCGTTTCGCCGGCGCCCGCCGATCCAGCCATCCGCCCGATCCAGCCCGCGTTTGCTAGACCGCGATCGGTGCCTTGATCCCCGGATAGGGCAGGTAGCCCAGCAGCGTCACATCGTCCTCGGTGAACTGTTCGAGTTCGGTACGTGCCGGGTTCAGCTCCAGCCGGGGTAGCGGTCGGGGCTCGCGGGACAGTTGCAACCGGGCCTGCTCGACGTGATTGAGGTACAGGTGCGCATCGCCGAAGGTGTGGATGAACTCGCCCGGCTGCAGCTGGCAGACCTGCGCGACCATGTGGGTGAGCAGGGCGTAGCTTGCAATGTTGAACGGCACCCCGAGAAACACATCGGCCGAGCGCTGATAGAGCTGGCAGGACAGCCGCCCGTCAGCCACATAGAACTGGAACATCGTGTGACACGGCGGCAGCGCCATTTGATCCACCTCGGCGACGTTCCAGGCGCTGACGATGTGCCGCCGGGAATCCGGGTTGGAGCGAATCGAGCTGACCACCCGGGCTATCTGATCGATCTGGCCGCCACCGGGCGTCGGCCAGGACCGCCACTGGTGCCCGTACACCGGGCCGAGCTCGCCATCGGCGTCGGCCCACTCGTCCCAGATGCTGATGCCGCGGTCCTGCAACCAGCGGACGTTGGTCGAGCCCTGCAGGAACCAGATCAGCTCGCCGACGATCGACTTCAGGTGCAGCTTCTTGGTAGTCAGCGCAGGAAAGCCGGCCGCCAGATCGCAGCGCAGCTGGTAGCCAAAGATGCTGAGCGTGCCGGTCTGGGTCCGATCGTCCTTGCGGGTGCCATGGTTGAGGACGGTGTCGAGAAGGTCCAGGTACTGCCGCACCATGCCAAGGTAGCAGCCGGCTGGTACCCCATCGGATGCACCGCGCTGGCCTATCGGTCATGATCTGGGGCTATGAAGCTCACCGTTGCGCACTCCTCGGCTGCGTCCGTGGAACAGACCTTTGCCAGCCATCTCGAGAAGAGTGTGCGTGAGGAGGCCTGCCGGCAATCCGGCGCGCTGTCCTACCAGGTCGACATCTCACCGGCCGCGGACGGCGGTGCGCTGGTTCAGGTCGACCGGCGGATGGCTCCGACCGTGCCCGACTTCATCCAGAAGTTTGTCGGCGATTCGATCGAGATCCGCCAGATCGAGCAATGGTCAGCACCCGCGGCCGACGGCTCCCGGCGCGCCAGCATCAAGCTCACCATCAAGGGCCAGCCGGCCAGCATGGTCGGCACGGCGGTGCTGAGCGCGGACGGTGACGGCTCGCGCGAGGTCGTGACCGGCGATGTCAAGGTCGCGATCCCGCTGCTCGGGCGCAAGATCGAGCCAGAGATCGTCAAGGTCATCGAGGCCGCGCTGCGGATCGAGCAGCGGGTCGGCGACGAGTGGGTGCAGGCCAACCGCTAGGCCCGCCTGGAGTGGCCGTCCGGCTGCCTTCGTGCCGTCGGCCGGGCCATCGACGACACGATGAGTTCGGCACTTTTTGCTGGAAATGTAAGCGCAATCTCAGAGGTGCAGGGCCTATCGATCGCGGGAAATATCCTCTGCGACTGCCCCCGCGAAGGAATTGCTGCGATGACGCTTACCGCGAGAATTCTCGGCTCCGATCCACCGGAGGCCGACCCACTGGTGCCTGAGCCTGCCGAGCTGATCGCGCGGGCCGAGGCGCTGGTGCCCGAGCTGGTTGCTGCCCAGCCCGAAACCGAACTGCGCGGGCACTGCTCGCCGGAATTGCACCAGCGATTGGTCGGGGCCGGCTTCTACCGGCTGCTGGTGCCGCGCCGTTACGGCGGCTACCAGCACGGGGTCGACACCTTCTTCCAGGTCACCATGGCGCTGGCCCGGGGTTGCCCGTCCACTGCCTGGATGTATTCCCGAGGTGCCATCCACGCGCTGACCGCGGCGGGCCTGTTCGATGCGAAGGCCCAGGACGAGTTGTTCGCCGACGGCCAGTTCATCGCACCGGCGACCATGGTGCCGGGCGGCACCGCGGCCCGCACCGGTGACAACGGCTGGTTGCTCAACGGGGTCTGGGCCAGCTGCTCCGGAACGCCGTTTGCCTCGCACTTCATTGGGCATCTGATGGTCGAGCCGCCGATGGGTGGGGCCCCGTTACCGCTGATGTTCATCGCACCGCGGACCGAGTGGCGGGCCGTGGAGGACGCCAACACCCAGCTTGGCCTGCGCGGCAGCGGCTCGCACGGCATCGCCATCGCCAACGGCCGGATTCCCACCTACTTCGCGCTGCTCGGTACCCAGCTGGCCGACGCCAGCGATCCGGACGGCCGGCCGGGACGGAGCCTGCACGGCAATCCGGAATACGGCGGTTCGGCCTTCAGCTACCTGGTGCTGGAACGGGCCTCACTGGCGGTAGGCATCGCCCGCGGCGCGCTGGATGCCTACGAGGAGCTGATGCGTACCCGCAAGACCCTGGTGCCGCCGATCGTGGACCGGCGGCTGGACCCGGACTACCAGTACTGGTTCGGCGAGGCGATCGGGCTGATCGCTACCGCCGAGTCGGCGGTGTTCGACGCGATCCGGC
>JBDSAN010000133.1:0-4226 GCA_039922115.1 Jatrophihabitantaceae bacterium | reverse complement strand
AGCCGGCTGCGCGAGTTCGGCCCGGACCAGCTGACTGAGCTGCTGCTGGCTCGCAAGGTCGTCCGGATCGCGCTGATGCGCTCGACCTTGCAGCTGGTCAGCGCTCGTGATTGCCTGCAATTGCGGGCGATTCTGGCCAGTGACCTGATCCGGCTGCTGCCCCGAGCGCTGCGCGACGGCCCGGACCTGGCTGCCATCGGACAGCTAGCCCGCCAGCACCTGGAGCAGCGGCCGACCAGCTTCGCCGAGCTCGGACCGGTACTGGCAGCCCGGTTTCCCGAGCTGGCCGCAGCCGATCTGAACCGGATCGCGCGCAGCGTGCTGGCGCTGGTACAGGTTCCGCCGCGCGGTGTCTGGGGCCGTAGCGGGACGGCCGCGCACACCACCGCCGAGCACTGGCTCGATGCTCGGTTGCCCGAGCCCGGTAAGCCGGACGAGCTCGTCCGGCGCTACCTGCGGGCATTCGGCCCGGCCAGCGTGGCCGACCTGACCGCCTGGTCGGGGATGGCTGGGCTGGGCGCGGTGGTGCGGCGGCTACAGCCGGAACTGGCCTGCTATCGCAGCGAGCGGGGCCAGCGGCTGTTCGACGTCAGCGACGGGTTGCTGCCTGACCCGGCTACCGTGCCACCGGTCCGGATCATCGCCGAATTCGACAACCTGCTGCTCGCCCATTCGGACCGGGCCCGGATCTTCGCCGATGAGCAGCGGGCGCGGATCATCACTACCAACGGGCTGGTCAGTTCGACCTTTCTGATCGATGGATTCGTGGCCGGCACCTGCCGGCTGCGCCGCGAACCGGGTCGAGCCACCCTCAGCGTGACGCCGTTCGCCACGTTGCGGCGGGCCCATCGCCGGGCGCTGCTCGCCGAAGCCGACCGGTGGTTGGCCTTTGCCACACCGGACAGCAGCCGGTCTGAGATCCAGTTCGTCGAATGACGGTTGGGCCACCGCAGATGTAAAAGACCCTTGACACGAAGTCGACATGTCAAGCATCCTTGTCACATGCGCAATCGAGTACGCGAGTTGCGAACCCAGCGAGGGCTGTCCCAAGCAGACCTCGCCGGGCTGCTAGGGGTGTCCCGGCAGACGGTCAACTCGATCGAGACGGGTCGCTACCTGCCATCGTTGCCGCTGGCGTTCAGCATCGCCGGTTGTTTCGACTGCGCCATCGAAGGCATCTTCAGCCCGGACGGGGAGACCACCAGATGAACAGAACGACACGCACCGGATTCCGGGCAGCAACCCCGCTGGTCCTGCTGATCGGTGGCGGCGGGTTAGCCGCCGCGACCTGGACCAACGGAGATCATGGTTTCGCGATCGGCCTGATCGGCTTCTACCTGATAGCCGCGATCGCAGCCTACCTGTGGTCCGGACGGGACTCCGACGTCGCCGCGATCATGCGGGTCGGCGGTGATGAGCGGCAACGCCGCCTCGATCGGGACGCGACCTCGGTATCCGGCCTGGCGATGGCGGCGGCAGCAACCATCGGCACCGTCGTGCAGACCGCGACCGGCCAGCACAACGCTGGCGCTTACGCCCTGATCATGTTCGTCGGCGGCGTGAGCTACCTGATCGCCTTGGCCTACCTGCGCATTCGGCATTGACAGCAACTGTCATACCGAGCGGGGGCGATAGCTCCCGCTCGGTATGACAGTTCAGGCTGAACCAGAAACTAGCTGAGCGTCACCGCGACATCGTCGAGGACGAAGGAGGTCTGCAGCTGCGAGCCCTCCACCCCGTTGAAGGTGATCGTGGTGGTCTGGCCGGCAGCGAGGCTGAAGCTCTTGAGCGCGTAACCGGTGTTGTGGTTGAGGTTGCTGTAGGTGGCCAGCGTGGTGCTGCCCGCCTTGACCGTCAGCTTGTCGTACGCCGTGCTGGTCGTGGTCTCCGCGGTGTCGATGTGCAGGTAGAAGGTGAACGTCGCGGTGCAACCGGCCGGGATGGTGACCGACTGCGACAAGGTGTCATTGGTGGCCACCCCGTAACCGTCCAGCCAGGCATCCCAGCTACCGGAGTGCGCGGGCTCCTTGGTCGAGTTGCTGATCACCTTGGCCGATGCCGTCCACGGCGAAGCGGTGCCGGTCTCAAAGCCCGGGTTGCCGAGCTTCTGGCCGGGGTTGGAGCAGCCACCGCCGGTGCTGCTGACCGTCCAGCTGAAGCTCGCCGAACCGGTCGTGTTGGTGGCATCCTTCGCGGTCGCGGTGACCGAGAAGGTGCCGGCCGCCGACGGAGTGCCCGAGATTAGGCCGGACGAGCTGATCGACAGGCCGGTCGGCAGTCCGGTCGCGGTCCAGGTGTAGGGCGAGGTGCCGCCGCTGGCCGACAACTGCAGGCTGGCCGCGGTGCCGACCGTGCTGGACTGCGAGCCGGGGTTGCCAACCGAAACGCCGCCGGTGCCACCACCGGAACCGCCGCCGGCCAGCCACTCGGTGCCGTTCAGCATCACCTTGTCGTCGGTGCCGGCCGGATCGTTCCAGCCGTTGTACAGGGTGTTGCCGGACGAGCCGGTGCCATCGTCGATGGTGGACGAGTCCCCGATGAACATCACCCGGCCGGCGCCGAAGGTCGAGGTCGCCACCGCCGCTCCGGTAGTGCCGGAGGCCGAGAAGCCGGTGCGGTAGATCTCACCGCGGACGTTCGGGTTGTCGGCCGGCTTCATGGTGACCGTGGTGCCGTTGCGGATGATCGTCCCGGTCGCGGTGCCGAACGGGCCCTTGATGATCGGGTCCGAACCGGCCGAGGCACCGATCACGTTCGGGTTCTCGGAGGCGATGTTGAGCAGGTCGATCGAGAAACCGAACGGGTCGGTGGAGTCCACCGAGTTGTTGGTCATCAGGTCGTTGAGCACGGCCGGTGAGTCAGCGCCATCGTTGTTGCGGTCGCTGCCGGTGTGGTCAGAGATCATGAACAGCCCGCCGCCGTTCTGGACGAAGGTCATGATCGCGGTCTTCTCCGACGCGGTCAGCAGCACGTTCGGCTCTGGCAACACGAAGGCGTTGAAGTTCTTCAGGTCCTGCGCTCCGGTGCCGCCGTAGGTGATCGAGCTGCCCGACGGCAGGGTCTTCAGCGAGTACCGGCCGGTCTTCTGCAGCGCGACGCCCCAGGCCGAGATGGCACCGGTCCAGGACGTTTCCGAGGTCGGGTTGGCATTCTGGGCCAGCGGGTCCGGCTGGGAGGTGGAAATGACCCAGTCCGCGTTGCCAGCGGTTTCAGCCTTGGTGTTGTCGAACAGCACCTTGTACGTGGTAGCGGCCGATGCCGCGTGGGAACCGCTGGCCAAACTGACCGCGGTGAGCGCCGTTGCCCCCGCCAGCGCCGCCACTGCCAACGTCGCCAATCGACGTGGGAGTCGCGCCTGAACTGCCTGCATTGCAGACCTCCGAAATCCGCTTCATGCCCGATTTGAGCACCGTTGCGAACCTTAGAGCTTGGTGGGTTTCCTATGAGTGAATTAAGCCTATGAATCTGCGCTCAACCGGCTACGGACGGTAGGCATCAGCCAGTACCCGCAACACGTTCTCGCCGGTCAACGCCGCCAACTCGGTGTCTGACCAGCCACGCTCGGCCAGCTCGGCGATCAGCCTCGGGTAGCCGGTGACATCCTCAAGCCCGACCGGTAGCGAGTCGCAACCGTCGTAGTCACCGCCGAGTCCGACGTGCGCCAGCCCGGCCACCGCACGCACATGCTCGACGTGGTCGGCGACCTGGGCCACCGTTGCCTGCGGCCGCTGGCCGGCCGCCGAGTTGCGCGCGATCGCTGCCAGCTGCTGTTGCCAGTCGCGCGGATCCTCACCTCGTCCAAGCATGTCGGCCTTCACCTGCTCGAGGAACTGCCGGCACTGCTCGCTGACGAAGTACGGCACGAAGGTCACCATGCACACCCCGCCGTTGCCGGCCAGCTTGGCCAGCACGTCGTCGGGCACGTTGCGCGGGTTGTCGCAGATCGCACGAGCCGAGGAATGGCTGAAAATCACTGGAGATTCAGTGACCGCCAGCGCGTCGCGCATGGTGTCGGCCGAGACATGCGACAGGTCCACCAGCATGCCCAGCCGGTTCATTTCGGCCACCACGTCCCGGCCGAAGTCGTTCAGGCCGCCGAGTACCGGCTCGTCGGTGGCCGAGTCGGCCCACGGCACGTTGTCGTTGTGGGTCAGCGTCAGGTACCGGACGCCCAGGCTGAACATCGCGCGCAGCACGGCCAGCGAGCAGTCGATCGAGTGGCCGCC
>JBDSAN010000132.1:0-4920 GCA_039922115.1 Jatrophihabitantaceae bacterium | reverse complement strand
CTTGTACTGCGCCTCGGTGATGTGGTGCCAGTCCCGGCCGGCGTGCACGGTGACGTGCAGGGCGACCCGGGCGTGATAGACGAAGGATTCGAAGACGTGCCGGGTCAGCGTGGTCGCGTAGGCGGTGTCGCGGCCGAGCAGGTAGGGCGGCGCGCCGTCGGGCTCGGTGTGCACCAGGTAGGGACGTCCGGACAGGTCCACCGCGGCCGAGACCAGCACCTCGTCCATCGGGATGGTGGCATCGCCGAACCGGCGGGTGCCGGCCTTGTCGCCGGCGGCCTGGGCGAAGGCCTGGCCGAGCGCGATCGCGGCGTCCTCGACGGTGTGGTGGGAATCGATGTGCAGGTCACCATCGACCGACACCGTCAGGTCGAACAGGCCGTGCTTGCCGAACGAGGCCAGCATGTGGTCGAAGAAGCCGACCCCGGTGGAGATATCGCTGTGGCCGGTGCCGTCCAGGTCGATCTCGACCAGCACCTTGGTCTCGGCGGTCTGCCGCTCGACCCGCCCAGTCCGGCTCATCTGCGCTCTCCTGTCGTCGCGGCTGGCCGCAGGTCGGGCAGCACCTCGCACAATGCGGTTCGAAACGCGTGCATCTCATCGGCGGTGCCGATCGAAACCCGTAACCAGCCGTCCGGGCCGGTCTCGCGGATCAGCACGCCCCGATCGAGCAGAGCCTGCCAGACCGCATGCCGGTCCTCGAATCGGCCGAACAGCGCGAAGTTGGCGTCGGAGTCGGCGACCTGCAATCCACGCTCGCGCAGCCAGCTCACGGTGGCGTCCCGCTCGGCCCGCAAGGTTTCGACCCCGGCCAGCAGCTCGGTGCTGTGCGCGAGCGCGGCCCGGGCGGCTGCCTGGCTGACCGCCGACAGGTGATAGGGCAACCGGACGATCCGCACCGCGTCCACCACCGCGGCCGAGCCGGCCAGGTAACCGATCCGGCCACCGGCGAAGGCGAAGGCCTTGCTCATGGTGCGGGTGACGATCAGGTGCGGGTGTTCGGCCAGCAGCTCCAGCGCGCTCGGCACGCCCGGCCGGCGGAACTCGGCGTAAGCCTCATCGACCACCAGCACACCCGGCGCGATCGCCAGCAGCCGGTGCAGGGTTGCCGGATCCAGCGCCGTGCCGGTCGGGTTGTTCGGCGAGGCGAGCAGGATCACCGATGGTTGCAGCTGCTCGATGAGTGCCTCAGCGGCCGGCAGGTCGATGCTGAAGTCAGACTCGCGCCGGCCGGTGACCCAACCGGTGTGGGTGTTGCGGGCGTATTCCGGATACATCGAGTAGGTCGGGGCGAACGACAGCGCGGTGCGGCCGGGTCCACCGAAAGCTTGCAGGATCTGCTGCATGATCTCGTTCGAGCCGTTGGCCGGCCAGACCTGCTCGGCGGCGAGTCGCACCGGCGCGTCGGTGGCCAGGTAGCTGGCCAGATCAGCCCGCAATGCCAGGCATTCCCGATCCGGGTAGCGGTTCAGGCTGGCTGCTGCGGTGGCTACCGCCCGTCCGATGTCGTTGATCACCTCCGCCGACGGCGGGTAGGGATTCTCGTTCACGTTCAGCTGCACCGGCACATCGAGCTGCGGCGCTCCGTAGGGTTGCTCGCCGACGAGCTCAGGACGCAGCGGCAGGCTGCGCAGCTGGCCGGTCATGTCCGGTTCGGCATCCGGGCCGCGACCGCGGCGCCGTGCGCCGGCAGGTCCTCGGCCTCGGCCAGTGCGATGACCAGCGGCGCCACGTCCAGCAGCGCGTCCCGGCTGTACTCGACCAGGTGCACGCCCTTCAGGAAGGACTGGACGCTGAGCCCGGACGAGTGCCGCGCGGTGCAGCCGGTCGGCAGCACGTGGTTGGAACCGGCGCAGTAATCGCCCAATGACACCGGCGAGTGCGCGCCGACAAACACGCAGCCGGCGTTGCGGACCCGCTCGGCCCAGGCCCGCGGCTCGGCGGTGAGGATTTCCAGGTGCTCGGCGGCATAGGCGTTCACCACCGCCAGCCCCTGCTCCAGGTCATCGACCAGCACGATCGCCGACTGCGGTCCGGTGAGGGCGGCGCTGACCCGTTCCACGTGCTTGGTCTGAGCCACCAGCCGACGAACCTGCTCGCCCACCTCGCCGGCCAGCTCGACCGAATCGGTCACCAGCACCGAGGCGGCGGCCGGGTCGTGCTCGGCCTGGCTGATCAGGTCGGCCGCGACATGTACCGGGTCGGCGGTGTCATCGGCCAGGATCGCGATCTCGGTGGTGCCGGCCTCGGCATCGATGCCGATCACGCCCCGCAGCAGTCGCTTGGCGGCCGCGACGTAGATGTTGCCCGGCCCGGTGACCACATCGACCGGCGCCAGCCCGACCTCGTCGTCGCCGTAGGCCAGCAGCGCGATCGCCTGGGCGCCGCCGACCGCGTACACCTCGTCGATGCCCAGCAGCGCGCAGGCGGCCAGGATGGTCGGGTGCGGCAGGCCGCCGAAATCCTTCTGCGGCGGCGAACACACCGCGATCGATGGCACCTCGGCAACCTGGGCCGGCACCACGTTCATCACCACCGAGGACGGGTACACCGCGATGCCGCCGGGCACGTACAGCCCGACCCGGTCCACCGGCACCCATTTCTCGGTGACCGTGCCGCCGGGCACCACCTGGACCTGCACGCGCTGCCGGCGCTGCTCGGCATGCACCAGCCGGGCCCGCCGGATCGACTCGACCAGCGCCGCGCGGACGGTCGGCTCCAGCTCGTCCAGCGCCTGGCTCAGCGCAGCGGCCGGCACCCGCGGGTCGGCGACGTCGACGCCGTCGAAGCGCTCGGTGGCCTCCCGAGCCGCCGGGTAGCCACGTGCCCGCACGCCGTCGACGATCGGGGCGACCGCAGCCAGCGCCGCGTCGACGTCGACCAGGGCCCGGGGCAGCACCTTGCGCAGCGCGTGCGCGCTGGTGGCGGTACTGGCCGGTTCGGTACTGGTCCGTTCGGTACGAAGATCGACGTGGCGAAGCACCGGTTCAGTCTAGAGAGGGCTGCAAAGGGCAGGATCAGCGCGCCAGCCGCCCAGTTGCACCGTACGGTGAATCTTGTGAACGCACCGGGGGTAGGACCGACCGAGCAGCTGGCGCTGTTCCCGCTTGGATCGGTGCTGGTGCCTGGAATGCGCCTGGCACTGCACGTGTTCGAGCCCCGCTACCGGCAGCTGGTGGCCGACCTGCTGAACGCCGACGAGCCCGGCGCCCCCGAGTTCGGGGTGGTGGCGCTGCGGCACGGCTGGGAGGTCGGCGAGCTGCAGGACGTCCACCCGGTCGGCACCACCGCTCGGGTGACCGACGTGCTGCCGCACCCGGACGGCCGATGCGACCTGACCGCGGTCGGCGAGCAGCGGTTTCGGATCGAGTCGCTGGACACCAGCTCGCAGCCGTACCTGATGGCCAGCGTCCGGCGGCTGCCCGAACCGGACGGCGACCTCAAGCCTGGGCTGGTCGCGGCGACCCGGCGCTCGCTGGAGGTGCACCAGCGCGCCCTGATCGAGCTCGATGTCGACTTCGGCGACGAGACGCTGCTCGGTGCGGCCGACGGTGCTGATCAGGCTCCGCTGAGCGCCCGCGAGCTTTCCTACCTGGTCGCCCAGCTCGCCTCGTTACCGCTGTCAGACCGGCAGAGCCTGCTGGCGGTGCTGGACACCGGCGGCCGGCTTCGCGCTGCCCGGTCGATCCTGCGCCGGGAGAACGAGCTGCTGGTACAGCTGCGCGCGGTTCCGGTGACCGCATCCACCTTCCGGACCGGCCCGGCGACCAGCTAGCCGGCTGGTTGCCCCGCCTGCGGTTCGCCGCGCGGCTCGTTGGGATTGGCCGGCGGGACGGGCCAGCCAGCCGGCGGCTCGGTCCAGTTGGCCGGCTCGGCCTGGCTGCTCAGCCGGCCCAGTTCCGGATCGGCGGCCAGCCCGATCAGCACCGTGTAGAGCAGCACCGCGAACAGCGCCTGCAGCCAGAGCGCGGCCTCGGCATGCAGCGCCAGCTTGGGGTGGAAGGCGGTGTTGATCGCCGCATGGTTGGAGCCGCCGGCCAGCAGCTCGCCGACGCCCAGCGCGATCAATGAACTGAGCACGCTGCCGACTCCGAGCACCCCGAGCGTGAGCGGGCCCCGATGCCTGCGCAGCCGCCAGGCAATCAGGCCGAACAGCAGGCCGGCGAGCACGCTGAGCACTACGAACCGGCCGTCCCCGGCGATCTGAGCCTCGCTCTCGTCCGGCACGACCAGCGAACCGCCGTTGCCGTCGGAGAGCAGGTAGGACACCGAACTCGGCGACCAGAGCCGCCAGCCGAGCCCGATCAGCGCGCCGACGACCAGCTGGGCGGCGAGCAACAGCGCCAGCGGCCGCAGGTCCGGCCTGGCCCGGCGAGTCTCAGCACTGCCAGCCGCGTCTGTGCCGGTAGCGGTCAGGCTCACCTCGGGCTCCCCTCGTTCGGCCTTAACTTGTTAGGCACCGATCCGTTCGGCACTGACCCGTTCGGCACCGATCCGTTCGGCACTGATCCGTTCGGCACTGATCCGTTCGCGCCCACGGTAAGCCGCCCGTCCACAAAGATCGCACTCGGTGTCCGCCAGACACCCGGTTCGACCAACGGGCTGCTCGGCAGCAACACCAGCGCGGCCTGCTCGCCGATGACCAGCCGCCCGGTGCGCCGGCGCATGCCGGGCGCGGTTGCCGACCATTCGGTGGCTGCCCGCAGCGCGCCGAGCCGGCCCAGGCCGGTGGCGGCCAACCGATCCAGCTCGCGCGGGTCGACACCGGGCCGGGTGCCGGTGTTGCCCAGGTCGGTGCCGTAACGCAGTCGCACCCCGGCGGCCACCAGATCAGCCGCGTTGGCCGCCGCCTCCCGGCCGGACCCGTCTGCGAAGAAGGTCTGCAGGGTCGAGGTTACGGTCAGTCCGCTGCTGGCGATT
>JBDSAN010000131.1:0-12121 GCA_039922115.1 Jatrophihabitantaceae bacterium | reverse complement strand
ACCGGCGTGGGCGCAGCGGCCTGTATGACGTCACGGTGCGCCGGGCCGACGGCACGGTGGTCGCCGAGCTGCGCGGCCGGGCCCGCGAGATCGCCGGCACCCTGCTCGGCACGTCCTGACCGCTCGCCGGTGCTCGACCTTCGCCGGTGCTCAACTCTCGCCGGTGATCAACTGCAGCAGTGCGAGCGCGTAGGCCTGCTCGGCGTCGGAGTCCCGGAAGTTGGCGAGCCTTCCGCTCACCTCGATCTCGACCTGCCACTGATCGGCTACCCGTTGCAGGCTGCGAAAGGTGCCGGCCAGCAGTTCGCGCAGCTGGTTCTCCCGCGGTAGCCACACCGCGTCCTGATCGTCCACCGAGTCCAGTGCCCACTCGGTGGTTCCGTTGAAGCCGAGCACCTGCCGGTCGCCCAACCGGTGCACCTCCACCGTCATCTCGCTGACCACGAAGACGTCGGCGTCCATGCCCCGATCCACCACGAAGAACCGGTCGCCGGAGGCAGGTGTCCAGCGCAGCCCGCAGTCACGCAGCGACCGGGCGGTATGAATCGAGATCACCGATCCAGTAGTACACGCCGCCCTGCGCCTTCGCGCGCAGTCGCTGCGCGCAGTCGCGCACGCCTTCGCGCAGGCCAGAGGCAGCGCATAGGAATTAGTGCAGATCGTCTAGAAATTTCCCGCCGCCTGTTGAGCGAATAAATTCAATCGGTGTTAGGTTCGCAGAGTTGACTACATAGAGCGACGAGAAAGTAACTTACAGTGGCAAATCTTGTTCTTGCTAGCGTCGCGGTCGGCTCGCTGTTCACCGTCCCGGACTCCGACTGGACGGCAATCGACCAGCGGGTCGGCTATGCGATCAAGTTGAGCAACATCGCCGACCAGGTGACCCAGTACCTGCCCGGTTTCAGCGCGCTGGTGACTGCCTGCCGCACCTGGCGCGACAGCACCTTTCCGGGCATCAACACAGCAGCCGCCAGCCTGAACAGCTACAGCCGTGAAGCGGTCACCGAGTTCACCGAGCTGCAGGCCAAGCTCGGCCCCGGCAATGACCTGTCGCCGCAGCTGCGCGAGCTGGTGATCACCACCTTGCGGCAGCTCGCCGACCAGACCGCACCGCTCAACGATCAGTTCCGGTTGCTGGCCGGTCAGATCGCCGACTTCACCGACCTGAACCGGGCTGTCGACGCCCAGGTCGACGCCTTCGTCAACAAGCTGGGGCCGCAGTGGAAATCCATCCTGCCGTCCACCCGGAAGGTCGATGACGCCACCGGCCTGGTGCGGGGGACCTGGGAGGCGCTCAGCTCGGATCTGAACGCCCTGGTCAGCGAACCGATCGACGTGACCGAACCCTTCGTGCTGAGCCTGCAGATCGATTCCGCCCTGCTCGCCTGGACCAACCTGCAGGCCGAGGCCGCTGCGTTCGGCAAGCTGGCCGCGGATCAGGAGCAGTACCTGTCCGGCGCGTGGCTGGGCTGAGGCCACGATGGCATCGACAACCGAGCTACTGGCCACCGTAACCACCGGTCCGATCCTGGAAGCAGTGCTGATTCCGCTTACCAAGCAAGGCAAACTGCGAGTCACCTACAACTGGCTCTACTCGGCGCTGAACTGCGACCCGAACGACGACTCGGACTTCGTCTGGGTACTGGACAAGCTCGATGACACCCACGTGTCGCTGTCGCCGAGGGATCCGTACGCCGGCCGCAAGCTCTACACCAGCATTCGCGACGACTGGGACTGGTACGCCGAGGTGCAGGCGGCGCACTCGGGCGACTGGATCACCGCGGTCGGCCGGGACGAGATCCTGGCGATCACCGGCGCCGACCTGCTCACCATCTCGTTGCAGGGCTTCAACGGCCAGTACGTCGCGGTCGACAGCCAACTATCCGTGCACGACTGGCACAGCGGTTTCCGGTTGCGCAGTGTTGGCACCAATGACTACAACGCTCGGACGTTCTTCATGGGCGTCACCCGGCTGATCCAGCCCGCGCTGCACGTCCCGCTCCGCCACGAACTGACCGACGCCGATATCGGCACCGCGCTGGCCTCGGCCGGCATCATGCCTGCCACGGACACCGTCTCGTGGCTCCAATCCGCGCTCACCTGAGCCCGACCGGGCCGGTAACGCCCTCCCATGAAAGTAGGAACCCCATGACTGCATTCAGCATTGCGCCGCAGGCGATCGCCGAGCCGGGCGTGGCCGGTGGCCCCGCCTTCACCATGTCGCGGCCGGAATGGATCGCGATCCAGACCTACGTCACCGATGCGCTGGCCCTGCCGACCACCGACGACGCCTTCCGCAAGTCCCTGGGCAAGGGCGCACCGGCTGACCTGTCCGACTTCAAGCAGTTGATCTCGACCTACGGTGAGATCAACGCCCACGTCACCGACTGGGAGAAGAACATCTACCCGGAGACGGTGAGCCTGGCCAGCGACGTCTACCAGTACGGCACCAACAAGGCACCGGTGTTCTACCCACCGATCCTCAAAGAGGCCGCGATCCTGCAGGATCACCCCGACGACGAGCACGCCAAGGCCGCCCTGAAGGCGATCCTGGACAACCTCAAGGGTGACGCCCAGAGCCGGGCCGACCGGGCGTCCGCGGTGGCCACGAAGATCCAGGGTTTCGCCGGTGAGACCGAAGCCGACAAGGTCACCCTGATCGGCACGGACGGCAAGGGCGGCCTGGTCAAGTACTACGACGACGAGTACGGCTCGACCAGCGCTGAGGTCGAGGCGCTCACCAAGGACATCGACGCCCAGCGGGTCATTCTCAAGGCAGCCGACGAGGAGTACGACCACGACGTGGTGGTCGCGGCGACCAGTCCGACCTACGCCTGGGTGTGGCCGGTCGGCACCATCGCCGCGGCCGTGGTGGCCGGCATCTATGGCAAGCGCGCCGTGGACGCCCTGGACCGGGCGCGGGCCGCCCAGGAGAAGATCAACACGCTGTCGGCCAAGCTGGCAGCCGACGCCAACCTGCTGGTGGCCATCCACTCGGCCGAGATCGGCATGAACACCATCGTTCGCGACGTCACGGCGGCGCTGCCGGTGATCCAGAAAATCGAGGGTGTCTGGGGCGGCATGGCCAGTGACCTGGGCGCGATCTCGGCGATGATCGACAACGACATCCGCAACGTCCCGCCGATCATCATGAGCCTCGGGGTGGACGAGGCGATCACCGCGTGGCACAACGTGGCCCTGGCTGCGGACAACTACCGGGTGAATGCCTACGTCACCCAGCAGGGCGGCGCGGCGCAGTCCATGGCGGCCTGGCAGGTGGCGACCCAGTTCGCCTCCGCCCGCCGGGTCGCGGCCTAGGTCGGCAGCGATGTCAGCGGCATTGCCGAAACTGGACTGGGCGGAGTTCTACCAGGGGCTGCAGGCTCGGGCCAACGTCCCGGACCCGTCCATCACCATCATCGACGGAACCCACGCGGTGTTCCAGGCGATGTACCTGGACCTGGCCGAGATCAAGCTGGCGCTGCGCAACTCCGGCTATGACCCACCGCTGGTGACCGTGGTCGCCGACGTGTTCAACGTGCCGGCCGAGACCACCTGGTCGTTGCGCAACACCGGCCTGCAGGTGCAGGCACGCCGGCTGCAGACTGACGGACCGCTTCGGGTCAACCTGGACTACCGCGCCGGCACCACCGCCAGCTTGCTGCTGTTCTATGCCGAACTCGACGGCAGCGTGCAGGCCACCGCGGTGCAGGAGTCGTTGCCGCCGACGGTGTTCGTGATTGACCAGCCGACGGCCGACGGTGGCACTGTGGTGAACCTGCAGGACGGCACCCCGACCCAGCAGTCGCTGAGCTTCGCCCAAGGCGTGCCGTTCGACCCGGCGCGGTGGTTCGAACAGGCCATCCGCACCGAGTTCATCTACGCCACCCTGCTGTATGACCCGCATCCGGAGATCGCGGTCTCGCAGTTCGCCTGGTTGAAGAACTGGTCGGGCTACAACGAGCAGCTGCTGGGGGTCTTCCTGCAGAGCTCGTCGCTGCTGGCGCTGCTGAGCGCTGAGATCCACGCCGAGGCCAACGGCACCGCGTTCGTCCCCTACCTGAGCCGGGTGGTCTACACCGAGTTGGCCGCCGCCTTCGTGGCCGAGGCCAAGCAGTACGAGGCCGACTACCGGGCGCTGAGCGTGGAGAAGGTGGTCACCGACCAGTTCATCACGCTGGCCAAGTCGCTGCTGGCCAACAAGACCTACGAGAGCGAGTACACCACCAAGCTGCTGGCCCAGGCCAAGGCCAATCTGGACAACGCGGTGGCCGCCACCAAGGCCGCGCAGAAGACGCTGACCGACGCCGAGCTGAAGGCCGAGCTGATCTCGATCGACTTTCAGAAGGTGGGCATTCCCGAATGGGAGCGCGAGCAGATCGCCAAGGCGGTCATCGAGCTCAGCACCGCCATCGTCACCTTCGCCGTCGGCATCGGGGTGATGTTCCTCGGCGACCCGGCCGGCGGTGGAGCGGCCGTGGCCGGCGCGGTCGAGGGGGCCAAGGCGGCTGAGGCCGCGGCCAAGGCCGGGTCTGAAATCGCCACGCTGGCCAAGCAGCTGAGCGAGGTGATGGAGAAACTCAAGCTGGTGGGCGAGGCGCTGAAGAAGGTGTACGACCTGTCCAGCGAGGTCATCAGGGTGGTCGATGACTTCCAGAACGCCGGTGAGTACGCGGCCAAGCTGCGGGACATGAACGCTGACACCCAGGGCGCCGACCTCACCGCGACCTATGAGTGGCAGGTGTATCAGCAGGCATCGGACGCCTCGTTGCAGGGCCCGGTGGATGCTGGGATCGGCTTCGCCGCCGAACTCAAGCTCGCGATCGATGCCGTCGCGGTGTACGGCCAGGCGCTGGCGGCAGCACAGGTGGCCACCATCGCCGCCAGCCAGCAGTACGCGGCGGTGAGCCTGCAGAAGCAGCTTGCCGTGCAGCAGCAGGCCGAGTTGCAACGCTATGTCGACTCGCTGGTCAAGGGCGAGGCCCCCCTGGTGACCCTGATGCAGCGTTTCTACGAGCTATACCTCAACTCCAAGAGCTCGCTGTTCGCCGCGATCCAGGGCTACCGGGATTCCTACTATTACTGGGCATTGCTGCCGTCGGCCATCCGGCCGTCCATCATCGACGGGGTTGATGGCCTGGACACCGGCCTGAAGAACCTGACCAGCATCGCGATGGATTTTCAGACCGCGCTGGAGCATTTCGACCCGCCACCGCAGGTGCTGGCCGACAAGCGGCTGGTGATCGAGGATCCGGCAGTGCTGGCCGACCTCGCCAAGAACCGCCGAGCGCGCTGGGTGGTGCCGATCGGGGCCGGCACCTTCGAGAACTTCGACCGGGTCCGGTTGTCCCGGGTGCGGGTCTGGCTGGAGGGCGCCAAGGTCGCCGACGGCGGCTCGGTGGACGTCCTGATGCGCACCCAGGGCAACTACCTCGATCGGTTCAAGGACAAGCCCTACCAGTTCACGTCCAAGCCGCTGGTGCGCGATTTCGAGTACCGGGTCAGCACCAAGCTCAGCGGCCCGCCGGACTGGGTGTTCTCCGACGGCAGCTACGGCTACATCGAGGTGGACGGCACGGTGGACAACGAGGTCAGCTATGCCTACTTCCAGCCGACGCCCTTTGCCGAGTGGAGCATTGACCTGTCCCGCACTCCTGGGGTGGACCTGTCCGGCGTGACCAAGCTGACCATGCAGTTCGCGGGCTCGGTGATTGCCGAGGCCTGAGCCGCTGCTAGGTACGCCGGCCCGGACGTCGTCCAACTGCTGGGTTCACCGACCCCGCAGCTGGGCGACGAAGGTGTAGCGATCACCGCGATACCAGCTGCGCACCCACTCGATCGGATCGCCGGCCGCGTCGAAGCTGTGCCGGCCCAGCACCAGCATCGGCGCACCGGTGTCGGTGTCGAGCAACTCGGCCTGCCGCGGGCTGGCCGGTGCGGTCTCGATGGTTTCGTCGGCCGCGGTCGGCACCACCTGATAGCGCTCGGTAAGCACCCGGTAGAGCGATCCGGTGCGCCGTAGCCGGCCGAGCAGGCCCGCGAACCGGATCGCTGACAGGTATGAGGTTTCCAGCGCGATCGGCCGGTCATCGGCCAGCCGTAACCGCTCCAGCCGGTACACCGGCGCTCGTTCGATCAGCTGTAGCCGGCCGGCCACCTCGTCGGTGGCCGGTTGGCGCCGGGCCGACAGCAGCCGGGTCGAGGCGCGAAAGCCGTGCGCGGCGGCCTGTTCGGTGAAGCTGGTCAGCTGTAGCGGCCAGGTCAGTTTCGGCTCGGCGACAAAGGTGCCGCAGCCCTGCCGGCGGACCAGCCGCCCCTCAGCGACCAGATCGGCCAGCGCCCGCCGCACCGTGGTGCGCGAGGTGGCGAGTTCGGTGGTCAACACCCGCTCGGTCGGTACCGGCTGGCCAGGCGGCTGCGCCTCGATCAGCGCCATCAGGTGCCGCTTGACCGCGTAATACTTGGGTTCGCGGGCTGCTCGGGACGTCGCGGCGGCTACTGCACCGGTCACCGCAGCACCTCCGTCCCGAAGTTGTCTATACCATTAGCGACCAAGCCTCACATCGCATCCGAAATTTGTCTAGTCCAATGTTGGGTGCCTTCGATGACCGGAGCGTTGCCATGACCGATGACGCGCAGCTCAGGCGACTGGCACTCGGTTGCTTCCTGCCTGGTTTCGTGGGTGAAACCCCACCGGGCTGGTTGCTGGACGGGCTGGCCGGCGGCCTGGCCGGCGTGATCCTGTTCGGCTCCAACCTCGGCGACGGTTCGGCGGTCCGCCCGCTCACCGATCGGCTGCGGGCCGCAGCCGGCCGGGATCTGGTCATCGGACTGGACGAGGAGGGTGGCGACGTGACCCGGCTGGATACCGTCCGGGGTAGCGCGGTGCCCGGCGCGGCCGCGCTCGGCTGGCTGGCCGACGACCTCGCCACCGAAGCGGTCTACGCGAGCGTTGGTGACCGGCTAGCAGAGGCCGGCCTGACCCTGAACCTGGCCCCGGTGGCCGATGTGAACCTGGACCCGCGCAACCCGGTGATCGGGGTGCGCTCGTTCAGCGCTGACCCGGCCGTCGCGGCCGGCCAGGTGGCAGCCGCGGTACGCGGCATCCAGCGGTCCGGCGTGGCCGCCTGCGTGAAGCACTTTCCCGGGCACGGGGCGACCAGCGCCGACTCCCATCACGAGGTTGCCACCGTCGACCGGTCCTGGCCCGAGCTGGACGCGGCCGAGCTGCAGCCCTTTCGGGCCGCGATCGAGGCCGGCACCCGGGCGGTGATGACCGGTCACCTGCTGGTGCCGGCACTTGACGACCGGCTGGCCACCATCAGCCCGGCCATCACCACCGGCCTGCTGCGCGACCGGCTGGGCTTCGCCGGCACGGTGCTGACCGATGCGCTGGAGATGGCCGCGATCTCGGCCACGGTTGGCATCGTCGAGGGGTTCGTGGCCGCGCTGGTGGCCGGCGCCGACACCGTCGAGACCGGCGCGCAGGACTACCCCGAGCTGCTCCACGAGATCCCGGATGCGGTGCTCGCCGCGGTGCACGACGGCCGGCTGAGCATCCAGCGGCTGACCGAGGCCGCCGAGCGGACCGCCCGGCTGGCCGGCCTCGCCTCGCCAGTGGGTTATGACCAAGCCGTGCTGGACGGGGTTTCGGCGCGCTGCCTGCAACTGATCGGGCCGCTGCCCAGGCTGGTGCGGCCGCTGGTGGTCGAGTGCCGGTCCGGCAACGGGATGGCGTCCGGACGGCTGCCCTGGACGTTGGCCGGCCGGATCGCCGAGCTGCTGCCGGATTCGGACAGCCTGCTGGTGGCTGGCCCGATCGAGGCCAGCGCGATCATGGCAGCGGCGGCCGGCCGATCGCTGGTCGCGGTGGTGCGCGATCCGGGGCGTAACCGGTGGCAGTTGCCGGTGCTGGCAGCGGCGGCCGGTCACCAGGCTGAGCGCGGCGACGCGGTACTGGTCGACCTCGGCTGGCCGGTCGAGCTGACTGGCCTGGCGCCGGAACTGAGCCGGCAGCCGGTACCGGTGCTGCGCACCCGGGGCATCGCACCGGGATTGCTGGCGGCTGCCGCGCGGCTACTGGTCAGCGACTGATCCGGCGGCTGGGAGTAGCGCTCGGCCGGCTGCTCGGCGCTCCGGACGGGCCGCTGCTCGGCGTGCCGCCGTTGCTGCCGGGGTAGTTGTTGCCGGGGTAGCTGTACTGGCCAGAGCCGGTCGGTGCGGTGCCGTTGCTCAGGCACAGCGTGACCGCGCTGCCGGCCGAGGCCACCAGCGGCTGGGAATAGCCGACCGTCCCGGCCGGCTCGCCGCTGCCGCACACCGTGCTCGACACCGACGCGGTCAGTCCGAGGCCAACCAGCGTGGCGCTGGCCGCGGCCGGGGTCTGGCCGGCCAGGTCGGGCACCTGCACCGGGTTGGGCACGTCGGACGGGTCCGGCCAGGTCCAGCGCTGGGACTGCAGGACCGGCGCGTAGGCGTCCAGCCAGTAGGTCGCGGCGTAGGCGCCGAAGACGTCCCCGCCGTTGTTGCTGACCCCTGCCGGCAGCCCGGTCACGGTGGCCTTCGGCGAGGTCGGATTGACCAGCGCGGCCGCCGAGACCAGGTTCGGGGTCATGCCGACGAACCAGAGCGCGGAGTTGCCATTGCCCTGGTCCGCGCCGCTCGGGTCGTCGTTGTCGGTGCCGGTCTTGGACGCGACCTGGCTGCCACCGTTGGCGTACCAGTTGCCGAAGTAGCCGACCGCGGTGCCCTGGTAGCTGGTGGTGTCGGCAGTCATCATCTTGACCAGGGTGCGCGCGACCTGCGGCGAGAACTGCCGGCTGCAGGCCGGCTTGTGGTAGCTGACCGGCGCGCCGGTCGGCCCGGTGAGGCTCACGATCGGGTTGGCCGGGCAGAACACCCCGTCGTTGGCTGCTGCGGCGTAGGCAGCCGACAGCTGCAGCGCCGAGGTCGGCGAGAAGCCGAGGGTGAAACCGGTCCGGTGCTGGGCGATGGTGGCCTGCGCGATGGTCTCGGTCGAACCGGCATGGTCCTGCTGGTTGAGGGTGCTCATGCCCAGGCCGAGCGCGGTCTGCACGATCGGGGTCAGATCGCAGCCGAACAGCTGATCCTCCATCCCGACGAAGTAGGTATTCACCGACTCCGGCAGTGCCGAGGACAGCGGCAGGGTCGCTGAGTAGTTGCCGGCATTGTGGGTGGTGTAGGGCACCGTGTTGGCGTCGGTCGGGCAGTTGCGCACGGTGTAGGAATTGCTGCCGGTGGTCAGGGTGAAGTCTGGTTGGACGCCGAGCTTGAGCGCGGTGAGCGCGGTGAAGAACTTATAGGTCGAGCCAGAGCCGGCGTAGCCGTTGGTGAACAGCGGCAGCGTGGTCTGGCCCGCGCCGATGCCGTAATGCCGGCTGGTGATCATGCTGGTGACCGCCCCGGTGGACGGGACCACCGACGGCATCACCAGCGCGGTGGCCGAGGTGGGGTCGAGGCCGGAACTCCACACCGCGGCCTGGCCGCTGTTCTGCAAGCCCGGGTCGAGGGTGGTGACGATCTTCAGGCCGCTGGTGCTGATCGCCTGCGCGGACAGCCCGCCCTGGTTCTGCAACCAGCTCACCACGTAGTCGCAGAAGAAGCCGGCGTTGGCGATGGCTGACGAGGCGTTCGTGCAGCCCTGCTTGGCCGGCGGTGGCGCGGCCGCGGCCAGCCCCAGCGGCTCGGCCTGGTCTTTCGCGGCATCGGCGGCCGACAGGTTGTGGTTGGCGACCATGTTGGCCAGCACATCGTCGCGCCGCTGCCGGGCAGCCTGCGGGTTGACGAACGGGTCAAGTTCGGTCGGGCTCTGCACCAGGCCGACCAGCAGCGCTCCCTGCGGCACGGTCAGCTTGCTGGCCGGCACCCCGAAGTAGGTCTGGGCGGCGACCTGGATGCCGTAGGAGTTCTCGCCGAAGAAAGCGATGTTGAAGTAGTCGTCGAGGATCTGGCTCTTGGAATAGCTCTTTTCCAGGTCGATCGCGCACTTGGCGTCCTGGATCTTGCGGTTCAGGTCCTGCTGGATCGCCGCCTGCCGCTCGGCGTCGGTGCTGGCCTGGTAGTAGCGCACCTGCTTGACGTACTGCATGGTCAGGGTCGAGCCGCCCTGGGTGCCGCCGTCGCCGCTGCCGTTGTGTACCGCCGCCCGGAGCAGGCCGCGCAGGTCGACCCCGTGGTGGCTGTAGAAGCGCCGGTCCTCGGTGGCGACCAGCGCGTCCTGGACCGGCTTCGGGATCTGGCTGAGCGGGACGTCGCGCCGGTTCTGGGCGTACAGCGTCGCGATCGCGGTGGTGCCATCGGCTGCGTAGATGGTGCTGGTCTGCTGGGCCGGGGTGATTTTCAGGTCGCAGGTGGTGTTGAGAAAGTCACCGGCGGCCTGGTTGGCCGCCAGTCCCAGGCCGCCCACGAACGGCAGCACCAGGCCGGCCACCAGGGCTCCACTGATGGCCGCAGCGCCGGCCAGCTTGCCGACCGTGCGCAGCATCCGGCGACGGTCGATGGGTCGGGGGGCAGCAGGCTCGGTCATCACTACCGATTGTGCGTGATCGCTCCTGTACGTCAGTTAAGTAACTGAGATCGGACTCAGCTGTGCAACGCCCCTTGACACCCCGAATGGTCTAGGCCAATACTTTGCGAAATTCGTCTATACCAATCTTGAAGGAGACGGTGGCGTGAATCGCAGACTTACCGGCGCTGTGGTCGTGGCGGCATCCATGGCCCTGGCGATCAGCGCGTGCAGCAGTTCCAAAAAAACGTCCGCCAGCGCCAAGGACGACAGTGTCCTGAGCACCAACGGCGCGGGCAAGACCATCACGGTCTGGTTGCAGAGCGATGCCCAGAAGGGCTGGCCGGACGTGGTCAACCAGGCCAACCAGCGGTTCGAGGCAGCAACCGGCGCGAAGGTAACCGTGCAGTGGCAGCAGTGGTCGAATTACACCACCAAGCTCGACTCCACCTTCGCCGGCAGCACCGCGATTCCGGACGTCGTCGAACTCGGTAACACCCAGACCGCCTCCTACATCGCCGGCGGTGCGTTCGCCAACCTGAGCGCGGCCAAGGGCCAGTTCGAGAACTCGGCGTCCTGGCTGCAGGGCCTGACCGATTCGGGGACCTCACCGGACGGCAAGCTCGAGGCGGTGCCGTACTACGCGGGCAGCCGGGTGGTCATCTACCGCAAGGACCTGTTCAACAAGGCTGGCATCACCACCACCCCCACCACGCTCAGCGAGTTGACCGCCGACCTGGACAAGGTGAAGGCGAACAACGCGAGCGACAAGAACTTCTCCGCCTTCTACATGCCGGGCAAGTACTGGTACGCCGCGATGTCGTTCGTCTACGGAGCCGGCGGCAAGATCGCCGAGCAGCAGGGCGGCAAGTGGGTTGGCACCCTGGAGAGCAGCCAGGCTCAGCAGGGGCTGGCTGCCTGGCAGAAGCTGACCAGCTACTCGGTTGGCGGCGCCACCAAGGACGAGGCCGACCAGGACGCGATCATGGCCCAGGGCCACACCGGCGCGATTCTCGGCAACGGCTGGGAGGTCGGCGCGGTAACCGATCCGAAGACCGGCAAGCCGGCGCTGGCCAAGGACCTGGCCACCTTCGCGCTGCCGAGCAACACCGCCGGGCAGTACACCCCGTCCTTCCTGGGTGGTTCGGACCTGGCGGTGCCGGCCAAGGCTTCCAACGCCGGCCTGGGCGCGGCCTGGATCAAGTACTACACCGACACCACCAGCCAGACCGCGCTGGCGAAGTTCGCGATCCCGAACACCACCTCGTTGCTGAGCGTCTACGAGGCGGCCGGCGATGCGAACAAGTCCACCGGTGAGGCGGCCAAGAACACCTGGTTCGTTCCGAACACCCCGAACTGGGCCAACGTTGAGAGTGGCAACGTGCTGCAGAACATGCTGGAATCCATAGCTAGCGGCAAGAGCTCGACCGCAGATGCGGCCAAGGCGGCCGACACCCAGCTCGCCGGCATCCTGAACGCCGGCAGCTGATCCTGCCCGCCGGACGAGCGAGAGTCGATAGGCCATGACAGCAAGCCGAGTTCCGGGGACGCGCGCGGTGCGTAGGCCGCGTCCTCGGAACCGGCCATCCGATGGGT
>JBDSAN010000130.1:0-7628 GCA_039922115.1 Jatrophihabitantaceae bacterium | reverse complement strand
GCCACCTGATGCCCAGGCTGCACGATCAGGCCAGCAAGACGGTGCTCGGCGTGACCGGCAATCTCGACCAGGCCGGCTTCTGCGACGCGGTGCTGGCTCGACCCGCCTCGGCCGCGCACGTCTGCACCCGCTGGTACAACCAGCTGGTCGCAGACGCCGCCCCGGATGCGGCCGCTGTCGCGCGCCTGGTCAGCGCCTACGGCAGCGGCCGCGACCTGGCCGCGATGTTCCAGGCGATCTATACCGATGAGAGTTTTGCCCATGCGGCAAACAGCATTGTCATCGACCCGGTCGAGTGGCTGATCGGAGCGGCCCGGGCCCTGAAGGTCGCGATGACCGCTGACACGGTCAAGAGATTCGCCGGTGTGCTGCGCGCACTCGGCCAGTTGCCCTTCTACCCGCCGAACGTCAGCGGCTGGCCGTCCGGACATTCTTGGCTGTCCACCGCCGCGGCCGATCTGCGCAGCCAGGCCGCCAGCACCCTGGTGAAGGCCGCCGACCTGTCCTTCGTCGCCAGCGCCGCTGCCAGCCACCGGATCGATGCCAGCGGCTACCTGCTCGGTATCGGCAACTTCTCCGACCGGACGGTCAAGGCACTGCAGCCGCTGGTCGGCAACCCGGCCCAGCTGGTCGCGCTGGCCCTGAACAGCCCGGAATACCTCGTTCATTAAAGGCAGTCACCCAGCACAGCCCATCGAGACACACCACGAGCGGAGATCGACGTGCCAGCCATGAACCGTCGCCAGTTCCTGATCGCCTCGGGCGCGACCGGCGCCGCCGCCGCCGTGATCGGTGCCGGCGGGGTGAGCTGGCAGCACCTGATGAGCAGCGCCAAGTCCCAGCCGCTGGCCACCGGCCAGCAGGTGCTGGTGGTGCTCACCATGTACGGCGGCAACGACGGGCTGAACACCCTTGTTCCCTATGCCGATCCTGCCTACCACTCGGCTCGTCCAGACCTCGCTTACGCCGAGGCGGACGTGCTGCAGCTGGACGGGGAGTTCGCGCTGAACCCGTCGATGAAGGGCTTCCAGCAGCTGTGGCAGGACCGCAAGCTCGCCATCGTGCGCGGGGTGGGCTACCCGCAACCCGATCACAGCCACTTCCGGAGCATGGACATCTGGCAGACCGCGTCCCCGCAGGCGCCGGTCAGCACCGGCTGGATCGGGCGCTGGCTGGACGCGACCGGCGATGATCCGCTGCGGGCAGTCAACATCGGCGCGGTACTGCCGCCGCTCGCGATGGGCGCCAAGGCCAGCGCGGCCGCGCTGCCGCTGGGCAAGCATCGGACGGCACCGGCCGCCGTGACCCGCGCGATGGCCAGCCTGGGTCAACCGGATCCGGCCGACACCGCCAGCCAGTCCCTGGTCCGCGCCAGCTACCGAGCCGACCAGCAGGTGGACACCACCTTCGCGAAGGTGCTCGACCCGAACGCCGCTGAGGAGAGCACCGATCAGCAATCAACAGCCGGTTCGGCCGGCGGCCAGGGCAGTTTGAGTGATCAGCTGGCGGTGGTGGCCAGGTGCATCGCCGCCGGCGTCCCGACTCGGGTTTATTCAGTCAGCCAGGGCGGTTTCGACACGCATGCCGATGAGAAGGACGCCCAGCAGAACGCCCTCGGCATGGTGGACAAGGCGGTGAGCGGCTTTCTTGCGCAGCTGGCCAAGACCCCGCACGGCAGCGACGTGACGGTGCTGATGTACACCGAGTTCGGCCGCCGGGTGCAGGCCAACGCCTCGCAGGGCACCGATCACGGCACGGCCGGACCGGTATTCGTGTTTGGCCAGCAGGTGCGGGGCGGCTACTACGGCGACCAGCCGAGCCTTACCGCGCTGGACAACGGCGACCTGAAGGTCACCACGGACTTTCGAGCGGTCTATGCCGAGGTGCTCGGCAAGGTGCTGGGCGCCGATCCGCAGCAAATCGTCGGTGCCACTCCCGGCGGCGAGCTCGGCTTTCTCTGACCGCCGGCTTGCCCTGGCGGCTGCCTGAACTAGCCGCGCCGGGCCTGTTCGAGGATCTCTGCCGGCCGGAACCGGTAGCCGTCCTGGCCGGCCAGCCGCAGCGCCCGCTCGGCGACGACCGGGTCGGTATCAGGCGCGATTACCACCAGTTGCAGCCGATTGACCATCGCGCTATTGGTATGCGCGGTATCGACCAGGGTGATCGAGGACCGGCTCTGGTTGCGCACGCCGCCCAGTGAGACCACCCGGTCGGCCAGCGTGATCCTGTTGGGTGGTGAGTCCCAACTGACCAGGTTGTAGGTGACCCGGTGCACCTGGTAGCCGGCCCGATCGAGCACTTCCAGGACCGGCGGCAACTCGATGGCCAGATCGAGCGAGCGCGGCCACCAACCGCCGTCGACGAAGCCACCTCGCTCGGTGACGCTGCGCATCAGCAGCCGTGGCTGGGCAGCAGGGGCAGCCGCCAGCTGGGTAGCGTCGCCGCTGAGGTCGTATCGGGCTGGCTGAGTCATCTGTTCGCCGTTCGAGTCCGCGCCGGACCGTCCGCTGGCTGAGACCGTTCCGACAAGCCGGACCGATTCGACAATCTTGAGGCCGATAAGCCGTGATGCGGTTGCACCCTCAGTACAGTTCATACTACGCACCGCGACAGGCTCGGACGTAAAGTTGACGTGCATCGACGCGAGCTTGTTAACCCGACGATTTCATCCGCGCACTCGCGTCGCTGGACCCGTGGGATTCATGAGGATCGGCGTCATCGCGCTTGCTGCGCACCCCCTGCTGCCTGGGCGCGACCGCCTCTGGGAACAAATCGCGTCCCAGCTGACCGAACGCTTCGTGGCCATCGGCGCCGAAGTTACCCTTTTCGCAACAGCAGATTCGGTGACCTCGGCGCACCTCGTCGCGATGCTTTCGGCCGGGTTCGAGCGCGATCAGGCGATCGGCACGGCCCAGCACTCGCCGGTCACCTACCGCAGGCTGGTCCGAAACCTGATGGTCACCACCAATCACCGTCTGAGCTGCCCGGACGGCCGCCGAGCGTTGCCGTCGGTGCCCGAGCATGATCCGGTGCAGCACGATTTGGCAGTGCTAGCCTGGGATCAGGCAAAATCGGCAATGCCAAGGTCGGGCCAATGACTGAAATCTTCGGAATGCCAGGACCGCTTCATGGTCGGGACGGCGATGCGCTGCCGGAATTAACTTTTCCGGATATGCCAAAACTCGAGTTGGAAAACCTGCTCGAAAACCTCACAAGGCTTGCCAACGATGTGCTGACCGCGCAGGGTCGGCTGCGCGCGCTGCTGCGGGCCAATGCCGCGGTGGCAAGCGACCTGAGCCTGCCGATGGTGCTGCGCCATATCGTCGGCTCGGCCCGGGAGCTGGTCGGTGCCCGGTACGCCGCACTCGGGGTTATCGGCCGGGACGGCTCGCTGGATCAGTTCGTCCACGTCGGGATGGCCACCGAAACCGTCGAGCAGGTCGGGCAGCTGCCGCAGGGCAAGGGCATCCTGGGATTGCTGATCACCCAGCCGAAACCGATCCGGCTCAGCGATCTCGGCGCGCACCCGGCCAGCGCGGGCTTTCCGCCCGATCACCCACCGATGGGCAGCTTTCTGGGCGTGCCGATCCGGGTCCGAGGCCAGGTCTTCGGCAACCTGTACCTGACCGAGAGCGAGCGGGGCGAGTTCAGCTACGAGGACGAGCAGCTGGTGACCTCGCTGGCCGCGACCGCCGGCGTGGCGATCGAGAACGCCCGGCTCTATGCCGAATCCGAGCAGCGCCGGCAGTGGCTGGCAACCTCGACCGAGGTGACCCAGAAGCTGTTCACCGGTGGACGCGAACTGCCGCTGGATGTGGTGCTGCGCTCGGCGATTCACGGCGCCGGCGCCGATGCCGCGGTGCTGGCGATGTCCACCAGCGAGACCGGTGCTGAGATCCGGGCGACCGTCGGCGTGCATACCGAGCAGCGGCCCGGGCAGCCGATCGATATGGACAACACCCTGGCCGGCCGGGTGATCCGATCCGGCAAGCCGGTACTGGTCGGTGACTACAGCCTGGACGCGGGCGGCCGGGACGACCTGAGCGCCGAGGTCGGCTCGGCGATCGGGGTGCCGCTGCTGGCCGGTGATCGGGTGCTCGGCGCGATGACGGTGGCGCGGCTGGCTGGCCGGGTGGCGTTCACCGAGTCGGACATGGAACAACTGGCCGACTTCGCCAACCACGCCGGCGTCGCGCTGGAACTGCACCGCGCTCGGTTGGACCGGGAAGCCTTGAAGGTCATGGAGGATCACGACCGGATCGCGGCCGACCTGCACGATCATGTGATCCAGGAGCTGTTCGCGACCGGCATGGGCTTGGAAGGCATGATGCATGGCCTGACCGGCGCGCAGCAAGCCCGGGTGGCCGGCTACGTGGACGGCCTGGACGCCACCATCCGGCGGATCCGGACCACGATCTTCCAGCTCAGCCACGATCAGCGCTCCCTGACCAGCTTGCAGCAGCGGCTACTCGACGTGGTCGATCAGGAGACCCCGGCCCTCGGCTTCTCGGCGCATATCGACTTCAGCGGCCCGCTCGACCTCGCGGTGCCTGACGAGCTGGCCGAGGACGTGGTCGCCGTCGTGCGGGAGGGCCTGTCGAACGTGGCCCGGCACGCCGAGGCAAGCGCTGCGCAGTTGCAGGTGAGCATTCTCGGCCGGATTCTCACCGTGCTGGTGATCGACAACGGCCTCGGCATCCACGGGACTCGCAGGTCGAGCGGGCTGGCCAACCTGGGGCGGCGGGCCGAGGCACGCGGCGGCGAGCTGACTGTCGGGCTCGGCCCGGCCGGCGGGACCGAGCTGCGCTGGACCGTCCGGCTCGACCCGCACGATCAGGACGCCGGCTGACCGCCTCGGCGGCCGGCTGGCCGGACCTGGCACCGTTCGGGGAGTTCTTCCAGCTGGCCGAACGGCCCGGCGCGGCCACCGATCCGGCCGACAGTTGGCGCTCGCTGGCGGAGCTGAGCGGTAACCAGGTGTTGCTGGGCGAGCGGATCGATGCCACCCGCGCCGCGCTGGCCAGCTCGTCCGGCCGTGCGGTCGAGTGGCGGGTTGCCGGATCGATCTTCGAGGTGGGCTTGCTCGCCCGGGTGATCTCACCGCTGCTGGCAATCGCGCTGCTGCGCAACGAGATCGTCCACCCGCAGTTGGCTGAACTGCACTGGCAGCCGGCCGGCGGTGGGCTGCGACTGAGCCGGCCGGACGGCTGCGCACGGACAGCGGTAACCGACTCGGGCGAGCTGGCGCGCGAGTTCGGCCGGCTGGTGCTAGCCGGGCCGGTGGCCGAGCTGGTGGCCGCGATCGGGTCGGCCTGCCAGCTATCGGACCGGATCGGCTGGGGCAACGTCGCCTCGGCGATCAACGGTGCCACCATCGTGCTCAGGACGGTCCGGCCGGCGCTCGCCGGACCTGCCAACCAGCTGGCGGCCGCGATACTCGCCGTGCCACCGCTGCAGCTGGCCGGATCCGAAGTCGGGCCGGCCTTTCGCCGGGACAGCTGCTGCCTGCTGTACCGGGTCACCGGCCGCCAGGCGGTCTGCGCCGATTGCGTGCTGGCGCCGGCCTGGACGGACCGCCCCTTGCGCTGATCGAGCGAACCGTCCACACTCTTTGTATCAACGGGTCGATACAAAGTGGTGATGGTCATGTTTGGAGCCGGCACGATCTTCTTCGTGTTGGTCGCGCTGATCCCGATCGGCATCCTCCGGCTGGCCAGCTACGGCCGTCGCTCGCTGCGCAACACACCGGCCGCAGCTCAGCAAGCCGGCCTGGTGGAGCCGGCGACCTCGGCGCTGGAACAGCGGATTGCCCGGCTGCGTCGCTACCGCTGGCGCGGCGGCCTGCTCGGGGTATCGCTGGTCGCGGTACTGCTGCTGGCCGTCCAGCACACGCTGACCTTCAACCTCGAGGCACTGCTGGTGGGCGTGGCCGGCGGCGCCCTGCTCGCCGAATGGCAGGCCGGCCGGCTGGATCGAGCACCGATCCGCACCGCCCGGCTGAGCCGGCGCACGCTAAGCGCTCAGGCCGGCACGCCGTTGCTGCTGATCCTGCTCGCCGGCAGCACGCTGTACCTCACCGCGACCGTGCTTTATGGCGTGCGGGTAGCGGTGCACGGCCGCGACGAGGGCGCCAGCTTCAACAGCACCGGCTGCCACGAGCTGCTGAGCCGGCCAGGTGTCCTGCTCGACGCCGCGCTGGCCATCGCGGTGCCCGGCGCGCTGCTGGCGGCCGGCCTGCTCGTCGCGCTGGCCGCCACCCGCCGACCGGACGATCCCGACCTGCCAGGCCGGTTGGATCAGGAGTTGCGGCGCGCCACCGTCCGCTTCGGCCTCGGCGCGCCGGCGATGCTGGCCTGGTCGGGCGCGGCGGTGGCGCTACCACGGCTGATCGATGAGTACCTCGGCAGCTGCGCGAGCCTGCCCACCGGCCGCAGTCTGCTGATCCTGCTTCCGCTTAGCTGCTGGCTGGTCGCGCTGGGGTGCCTGGCCAACTACCTGCTGAGACCGGTACAGGTGGATGCGCTGGGCCAGCCGGCTCCGGTCGGATGATCGACAATCAGCTGATAATTACAGTTGATCGTGACTCCTGGGTACCGGCAGCCGAGCAGATCCGGACGGCGGTGACCAGCCTCGTTCAGGCCGGCATGCTGGTGGCCGGCCATCCACTACCGACCGTCCGGCAACTGGCCGGTGACCTCGGTCTGGCGGCGGGCACGGTCGCCCGGGCCTACCGCACGCTGGAATCGGACGGGATCATCGAGACGCATGGCCGGCGTGGCAGCTTCATCGCGGCCAGCAGCCGAACCCGGCCGCTGGCCGATGACCGGCGGCTGGCCGAACTCGGCGCTCGGTACCTGGCCGAGGCCCGGGGACTGGGCGCGACCGCTGAGCAGGCGCTGCGAGCAGTGCACCGGCTGGTCAGCGATTGATCCTCGCGATAGAGCAGCCACCTGCTTGGCAGCGACGCAGGCACGGTGTCTACTGGAAAGCGAGGTGAGGCAGGTGCAACTAATCGGTTCGACCAGCTGGCGGTTCGCCGAATCGGTACCGCAATTGCTGCACGCTGCCCTCTACATCCGGGATGCGGTCGGCCTTGCGGTGCCGGCTCAGCCGGAGTTGCCGCCGCCGCTGGATGCCGACGTGCCCGATCACAGCGGGGTGCTCACTGCTGAGGAGCGGGCAATCGCCGGCGCGGACTGGCCGGGTTGGTGGCGAGAGCTGGTCGGCCAGCAACTGCACGCCGAGCGTCCCGCCGGGCCTGATGACCAATCCTGGGCTCAGCAGCGGATGGCCGCGATGCTGCTGGTGTCGGATCCGCCGGACTTCGAGACGCTGGCCGATCGGCCGGCGCTGCGCAAGGCCGTCCGGGCGGTTTTCTTCGAGGGTTGCCAGTGGGCCGACGGCGTCGGGCAGGCGCCAGAGCAATCACCAGGGCCGTTGTTCAGCTGGGAGCTGACCCGCGATGTCGCCGAGGAGGTTGCCTTCGACCGCGGCATCGACCTGGGCACCATCGACGGCCGGCTGCTGGCGCTCAAGGTTCGCGGCCAGTGGTGGCAGCTGATCGAGCCGGGCGGCCTGCTCTGCTCGATGGCAGTGGCAGCCGACCCGACCGCCAGCCACGTAGTGCT